>NZ_JAVKPP010000014.1:0-123634 GCF_040980965.1 Kocuria sp. CPCC 205231
GAGGGTGTCCTCCCAGGAGGCGTACAACGTATGTCCGCCGCGGACCATCGTCCCGAGCATCACCCCCGGGGTGTCGACGCCGAAGCGAGCCGCTTGGGCGCGCGCCTGCTTCTGGGTGAACGGGGCGACGTCGCGCACCGATGCCATGCGCGGTGCGGCACGGTCGTGCTTGACGACCTTCTTCGCTTTCTGGTGGTGCTTGAAGCCCCACAGCACGAACAGTGCCGCCGCCACCAGCCCGAGGGCGGCGGCCAAGACGATCTCGGTGGTGCGCCACGGGAGGTCACCGGTGACCACGCCCAGGGACCGTTCCCAGTACCCGGTGGGCAGCGAATTAGCACGCGGAGTCAGGGCATGTCCGGCGGTGTTCACCACGTAGAGGATCGCGGGGATACCGACTAGGGCGAAGAGCAGGGTGAGCAGCAGGGCGACCTCCCCGCCGCCGGTCTTGTACTTGCGGTCCAGGGAGCTCATCGTTCGCCCCTCTCCTGGGCGGCGCGGGACTTGGCCTCGTGCCACTTCTTCTCGGTGTCGTGGACCTGGGACCGGCGCTCGGTGGGGGTGAACTCCATCGAGAACGGGATCCCCGCCCTCGCGCCGACCTTGATGAAGAACTTCCCCTGGCCCGGCGGCGGGGAGGTGGTGCGATCGTCGAAGTACCATTCCCGGTTCTCGGGGTCTTCCAGCCAGGCCCGCAGCTCGGCCTCATTGATGGCCGATGCGTCGGTGGGGGTGTACACGTCGTCGTTGGTGTACTGGATCTCCTCGTCGCCGCGGCGGTTCCAGGCGGGCGGGTCCTGCCAGGCGGCGAGCTGTTCCTGCTCGCGCATCGACAGCGGCACGGACTCGGTCAGCAGCGGCATCTCGGATTTGGCCAGCCCGCCGAGGATCTTGATCCCGCAGCGGTCCATGATGCCCTTGGCCTTCGCGCGGTCCTCCTCACCGCGGACGGCCATCAGGTCAGACGGGGTGTGGGAGGCCATGATCTGCCCGACCCCCATCTCCCGGTTCAGACGGGTCAGCGCGTTGACCTGATCCACGATGCCGGGCCCGGCCGCCAGGGTGTTCCACAGCTCATCGAGGATGAGCAGGAACCGCTGCCGCTCAATCACCCCGTCATCGGCGAGCATGTTGGAGGTCCGCACCGTTCCGGTGCCAACCGACCAGCACGCCAATAGAGTGGCCGCCCGCAGATCGGACTCGGACTGGGAGATCCGCGAGAGGTCGAAGACCATCGGCCTCGAGGCGTCGATCTTGTTGGTGGAGGGGCGGGCGAACATCTGCCCAAACGCCCCGGTCCCGCACAAGGAATTCAGCGAGGACTCCAGACCCTCCGTGATGGCCTCGTAACGCTCATCGTTGCCGCGGTCCAGGGAGACCTCGCGCACCTCGACCGGCTTGTCCTTGAGCACCTGGCGCAAATCCGCCATGACCGGGACCGTGCCGGATACGGTGTGGCGGGCTTCCAGGACAGTGAGGCACCGATCCAGGATCTGATCCTCGCGCTCGTCCAGCGGCTTCTTGCGCAGAATCGCGATCAGCGACCGGATCAGGTCGAAGCGCCGGGTGTGCAGATCGGCCAGCAGCTCCTCCGCCTTGGCCGCAGAGAGCAGCTTGGCCGCCGCCACGGCGCCGGCGTCATCGAGCGGGTTGATGTGGCCCACCCCGCGGCCCAGCGGTAAGACGGCCCCGCCCAGGGCCTCGATCATGGCGACGTGTTCGCCCTTGATGTCGCCGAGCACCATCGGCCACACCCCGAAGGCGGCCAGCCCGATGGCCATCCGCCGCAGCAGGGAGGACTTGCCCAGCCCGGGGTTGGCCATGATGAAGGCCGAGGGGTTGGCGATCACCCGCAGCTTCTGGAACCAGGAGATCGGGTCACAGCACACCGGCTCCCCCGACAGCAGGTTCCGCCCCAACGGCACCCCTTCCAACGGGGAGCCCCCGCCCATGGGGAAGGGGAAGAGCCCGCACACCTGGTAGTTGGTGCCGCGCATCTCCCGGATCGGGTGCAGCAGCTGCGCCTCGCCCAGGCCTCGGCCCTTGTGGCCCCGCGGACCCGGGCGACGGGCGGAGGAGGCGGTGACGGAGGTGCTGCCGGTGCGCTGGGGCTTGGCGAACACCTTGCCCAGCTTCGTCCGGGCGAAGGCACGGTCCAGGACGGTGGTCGAGGCGGCACCCCGGCTGGCCGGGAGGATGATCTGCTTACGGGCCTTGGTGCTCATCAGAGGGCGTTCCTCACGGTCGAAGGCAGGGCCAGGTGGTCCGGGATGACCACACCGAGGGGCAGGCCGGCGGCGAAGGCGGAGTCCTGGGCGCCGTAGGCCTCCTCCAGGCGGATCCTCGCCGAGGTCCCGAGGTTCTCGATGATGGCCTCGGCCTCATCCAACTCCGCTTTGGTGCGGACGGTGGCGGTGACCACCAGCCCGAAGTTCAACAGCCCCGCCCCGTCGGCCTCCTCAGCGGCGGTGGCCTGGGCCGCGCGGGTTTCGCGGGTGTCCCGGGCCGTCGCCCGGTTGCGGGAGGAGGCGTTGAAGGTGGCGGTGTTGATATCTGTTTCCACCATCTGCGCCGCCCTCGCCGGATCAATGGGGCGGTAGAGCAGCGTGACGCGCTTGCGCACCAGCTCCGGGTTCGGGGCGATGAGGGCTTGGAGCACGTTGGCCTGGACGGTGGAGCGCGGGGGCACCGACATCGCCCAGGACTTCGACCAGGAGTTGTTGTGGTGGTAGCAGTCCCAGAAGGTGTCGGCGGCCTGCGGGCCGACCTCACTCCAGTCCAGCTCCGGGGCCTTGCCGACGGCGTGGGCCCGGTCGAAGAGGATGGCCTCGGCCGGGTCGTAGGCCACCCGGATGACCTCGCACAGCTGCTGCGCTGTCAATGGTGCGGCTACGCCGGCTCCTGTGTCGTTGAGGGACAGGGTGAGGTTGGGCAACCGCGCCGCCAGATCATCGGCGACCTCGGCTGCGTTGCGGATGCGCCCGCCGGCCCGCACGGAGGCTTTGAAGGTCACCGCGATGTAGGCCCGGGTGACGGTGGCGCCGGTGGGCAGCATCTGCACGGTCTCGTTGATGACGTCGCGGGCGAAGGCCGGGGCGTTCTCGGCCATGCGGGCTTCGATCTTCCGGGCAAGCCGGTACCCGGAGTCCGGGGCGGTCTCGATCGTCACCGAGGCCGCGGTCAGTCCCGGTTCGTCGGTGAGCATGCCCAGCCAGTGCGCCCAGCGGTCCACCCACCGGTTGATGTGCTCCTGATCGACCATGCCCCCGCCATCGGGCTCGGAGGAGAACACCACGGTGTAGTGGTGCTTTTGCGGGACCTCGAGCAGGGCGAAGGGGCGGCCGTAGCCGTCGACGTGCTCGGTGATCTTCGACCGGGCCGAGATCCCGGGCAGCTTCGTCGTGCCCTCCGGCACCCGGGACACGGGCCCGGCCCGGTAGACGTTGGCGCCGGCGTAGACGGTGTTGGCCCACCCGGCGCGGCGCACGATGCGTTCGATGAGGGTGCGCCCGTGCTTGTTCTTCTGCATCGAGAGCGCGATCAGGGTGAGGATCACGGCCTCGAAGGCCAGGGCGACCAGCCACATGTTGAGCATCATCAGCAGGATCCCGCCGAGGACCCCACCGATCAGCAGCACGGTGCCAGCGGTCGAGAGCCCGGCCAGGCCCTTGGAGGTCGGGGTGCGGAAGTTGCCGTACACCCGCGGACGGTTCTCGTCCGTTCTAGCTTCGGTCTGCGCCATCAGGGCGGGCCTCGTTTCCGGTCTCGTTGGCAATCTGCGCCTTGAACGCACGTACCTGCTGCTGTGCGGCCTTGGCCGTCTGTCCCGTGCCGGCGGTGCCGGTCGGCCGCGCACCGGTACGTGATCCCGTGGGACTGGTGCCGGCACCACTGCTCGGGATGGGTCGGGCCCCGGTGCCGCTGCCCGGGGTGGGTCGTGCTCCTGCGCTGCTGCCCGGAGACGGGTCGGCGCCTGTGCGGGAGGTGGTCGCTCCACTGCCGCTTGAACCAGTCGCAGGTTGGGCACCTGCCCCGGCTGATCCGCCACTCGAGGAGGTTTCGGAGGGGCTGCCTCCGGCGCTGGACTG
Source organism: Kocuria sp. CPCC 205231 (assembly GCF_040980965.1). Lineage (NCBI taxonomy): Bacteria > Bacillati > Actinomycetota > Actinomycetes > Micrococcales > Micrococcaceae > Kocuria > Kocuria sp. CPCC 205231. The sequence goes on from NZ_JAVKPP010000014.1 coordinate 4,089, forward strand.
AGTGGCCTCGGTGACTGCTTCGCCGGTCTTCTGCGCGGCGTTGGCGGCTGCCATGCCCGCAGCGACGGGAGCAGCAGCTGCGCCAGCTGCAGCAGCACCAGCGGTGCTTGCGGTGCCCGCAGTTCCTGTAGCGCTGGCCCCCGTAGCACCGGTGGCTCCGGTGCTCGAGGACGGTCCAGACGCTGGGGACATGGGCCCGCCCTTGGAGGAGACGGAGGACTGCGACGGCGATGCGGAGGAGTCGGAGCCGAAGCCACGCCCCGACCGAGCCAGGTGAGAGGCGCCCTGCGGGATCGCCGCGCCCATCGCCGCGATCCCCAGCGCCCCGCCACCACCACCGGAGGAGGACATCGAGCCCAGCACGGGACTGAGGAACCCGATCAGCACGGGCAAGGCGAACACGGAGGCGACGATCATCATCAGCCCGGCGGCGAACTGGATCAGCCCGCTGCCGGAGTCCTCCCACACCCCGGTGGTGGACATCTTGATCGCCAACCCGTAAATCAGGGCCGCAGCGGGCTTGTAGAAGGCGAAGGCCAGGGTCCAGGCAATGACCTTCTGGAAGAAGTTCTTGCCCGTCTCGGTGTTCAGGAACGCGGCCGAGAGCGGCAGGATCCCGGCCATCAGGAACAGCATCCCGGTGCGCAGCACCATCAGCATCAACTGGATGAGGTTCACGACGATCGCCACGACCCCGCCGACGATGATGAGGATGACGTTGCCGCCCAACCACACCGGAGCCGCCGCACCGGCACTGGTGGCGTTGTCCAGGGCCAACAGCTTGAGCACATCGGTCTGGAAGTCCTCCCCGAGGGCGGAGTCGATGATCTGTACGGCCAGGGCGTCGGTGCCGGCCACCAGGACGTTGAGGATCGTCACCCCGGAGGCGGTCACCACGGCCAGGGTGAGCAGATTCTTCAGCAGGTCGCGGGCCGGTTCAGCACGCTGGGTCCAGGCCATCTGAGCCCCGGCGATCATCACGCTCAGCGCGGCCACGGCCAGGGTGAGGTAGAAGGTCTGGTCCTGGATGAAGCCCACCGACCCGGACAGGTTCCCCGCCCGGGCGGGGACGAGGAAGCCGATCAGGCTGGTGGCCCCACCGATCAGCGCCGCCCCGGAGGCCAGCACGGTGGCCGTGTTCACCAGGCCGGCCCCGTCGCCGCGGCGGGCGTTGGTGGCCAACACGATGCCCAGGAACAGCACCCCGAACACGCACACCCCCAGCCCGATCCAGCTCGCGTAGCTCAGCAGCAGGTCGATGTAGGCGTTGAACTCCCCACGCGCCGGAGCCTGGGAGGCGGGTGCACTGTTGCTGGTGAGGTTGGCGCTGCCGATCCGAGTCCACATGGAGCCCAGGGAGGCGATCGTGTCGACCACCGCAGCGGTCACACCGTCGGCGATCTGATCCAGCGCATCACCGGCCGCTCCGGTGAGTGCGTCGCTGACTCCTTCCTTGACCTTGCAGAAGCCATCGAGTGCGAAGCACTTCTCTTCCTCAGCCATCGTGGGGTCCCCACTCGATGTACCCGTTCAGGTCTGACACCTGGCCGGAGACGGGGCCTGTGTCGCCGTTGTCCTGCAGGGCGAAGCGCCAATCGCCGTCTTGCCACATGAGGTCTGCGCTACTGGTGATGTATGTCTTCTCGGTCCCGTCGTCTCCTGCCAGTACGACCTCGACCGTGGCTCGCTCGCCCGTGTACGAAAGCAGTCGGAAGCCGGCAACCTCGACCGGGACCGTGGAAGCATCCCCCGCGGAGACCCGCTGCTGGACCTGCCCCACGGCGATGTCCTTACCGGGGCCCTCAATGGCAAGCTCCTTGAGGGTGTCCAGCAGAAGCTGGGGATCGTTGCTCGAGGCCAGCATGTTCGCCGTCGTCAGCAACGCCCCTTCAGGAGTGTGGGAGTAGCAGGAGCGCACACCCGTCGACTCGTCCACGGTGCCCGGTCCGTGCTCCTCCGAGGACGGTGCGTAGATCGCCCCAAGAGCTGTCCACTCGACGTCCTCCGGCGCTTTCGTGAGAGTGGTGCCGCCGGTGGCGTCCAAACCGCACTCCGACTCCCCGTCCGCCACCGGTTCGGCGGTGGTGGCTGGCGCCGGGGCGGCTTGGGTGGGCTCTTCTCCCTCGGGCCACAGCCACAGGACCACGCCCAGCACGATCAGCATCGCGACGAGAACGGCTGAGATGAGGAAGCGGGGGGTCTTCCACCATGTGCTGTTGTCGTCGGTCTCGATGTGGTCTGTCACGTGTTGCTCCTCGTGTGTGGGGGCTGCGTCTGGTGGTGGTTATGCCCCGGCGATGAAGGTCAGGATCGAGGCTCCACCGGAGATCAGAGCCACGGCCAGGACGATCTTGATGATCCCGGATACTTCTTCAGTGGTCTCTCCGCGGCGGGCGTCGAAGGCCATCTTTCCGCCGACCACCAGCAGGCCCAGCACGGCGATGCCCAGGGCGATCCATTTGCCGACACCGACCATGCGGTTCCAGGTGTCGCCGATGCCGGGAGGGGCCAGGGGGCTGGAGTCGGGCAGGTTGGCCGGCAACGCCAGCACGGTGTCCTGGGCGGCAAGTACGAGGTCGATCATTGGGGGGTCCTCTCGGAGATGAGTTCATCGACTGCCTCACCGAGGGCGGTGAGGACTTTCCTCGGCTCACGGGCCATGGACTCCCAGTCCGTGGCTCCGGTGAGTCGGAGTTCTTCGATCCACGGCATCACCCAGGTGGAGGGGACACCACCGGAAATCACGCGGGTCGCTGCTACTAGGGGTTTCGGGGTCTTGCCCGGGGTGCCGGCCACGATCACCAACCCCGCGAGCACTACCTCCGGGTGTTGCCCGGAGGCCCAGTCCTGGGCGGCATGTCGAGCTGCTTCCAACCCGCGATGCGTCTGTCGGGCAAGAAGGACAACGACAGCAGGTGGTGCCTCTGGGGTGGGAGAAGGCCAACGGTGATGGCATTCGACACCGCCCAGCAGCTCCCGGAAGGTGGTCTCTCCCGCTCCGCCATGGGCGCCTAGCCAGTACGGACCAGCGGAGGACGTGGGGAACCGTTCGAGCCGTCTGTCGCCGTCCAGTGCGGAAATACCCTGCTGGGGCGCCTGCGCCCCCCGAAGCACCGGGGGCGGCTCAGGATGGGTCTCCTCCAGGAGCGAGACCGTCTGGGTCCCCGTGCCGGGTGCGACGAACCCCGTCCACCGATTGCCCATCTAGGCTCCTAAGTTGAATCCAGTGCACCGAGGTGCATCTTCATGGGTCACCCACGGAAATGAATTGAACATGTTCAACTATAGGCGGTTTCGAGCTATGGTGTGCAACCGTAAGCAACTTTTTCCCACTCTGATCTACCGGAGCCGCCGTGATCGCCGGAGCGCTCTCCATGACTGAGTCGCTGGACAGACTCTTCAACGGGCTGCCCGAGCGACTCACCGTGGCCCAGCTGACCGAGGTTCTGGGGCTGTCCAGCACCACGGTGACCTACCGGTGGCTGAGGGATGGGCGGGTGCCAGCCATACAGCTGGGCTCGCACTGGATCATCCTCCGGGACGACGTGAAAGAGCACCTGCGTGCTCACTACAACGTCTCTCAGCAGCCCAACCTCGGAGTGGGGGATACCGACTGATACGAAAGGCATCCCCATGGCGCAGGCGCTCGACCGTCCGCGATGCACCGCAACGATCACCGATGACGACACCGTTGAAGTCTCCATCGACGGTGTGGTGACCCCCCTGAACTCGATGGACGACGCCATTGCCCAGCTAACCGAGACCGCGCGTATCTTGGGTCGGCCCGTCAAAGTCGTAGCCGTCGACCCGTCTTCGGGAAGCGAACTCGAGACCTACCTGATCGTTGGACCTGACGGGGAGGTCTCCACCGACGGGACGGCCACCCGTCCCTCTCGGACCGGGCGTCGAGGCAGCCGTGCGGTCAGCCTCGATGAGCTCGTGCCCGCCGAGTCGGCCCCAGAGCCACTGCTAACCGAGTCCGAAAGTTCCTCTTTTGAGGAAGCCGAGCCGATGCCTTCCACTATCGTCACGCCGACTCTCGAGAACGCGTCGCAGCCCCGTCCCATGCAGGCAAAGTCCATGCCCTCCAGCGCCCCGGCGCTGCAATCATCGGACACGACCGTCTGGGACATCGACTCCGCCCCCAGTTTCATCGCCACCGACAGCTCCCTGGCCGACGCACCAGCCACCCACGGCTGGCGCGGAATGCTCAACCGCATCGGGATGCACCTGCCCCCCGGGCCTGGGGAAGTAGCCGAACGAGAAGACCTGGCCGCGGTCTCACGGCACTGGATCGGCTCCCGCACCATCGCGGTCGTCAACCAGAAGGGCGGTGCCAACAAGACCCCCACCGTTGCCCTGCTCGCCGCCCAGTTCGCCCGCCACGGCGGGGCCGGCGTGCTCGCCTGGGACAACAACGAAGCCATGGGTTCCCTGGGCTGGCGCACCGACGGCGCCGGCCACGACTCCACCGCACTGGACCTTCTCCACCACGCCAATCACTTCCTCACCGCCGAAGCCAAAGCGGCCGAGCTGGCCGCCTTCGTCCACCACCAAGCCCAGGATGCCTACGACGTCCTGCGCTCCGACGAATCGCCGTCCAATACCCACGAAATCACCGGGGCCGAGGTGGACGCCTTGCACCGGGTCGCCGAGAAGTACTACCGGCTCGTCATCATGGACAGCGGCAACTCCACCCGGGGCGAGAACTGGGCGCACATGATCGCCCACACCGACCAGATCGTCATCGCCACCACCACCGAGTCCGACAAGGCCCAGGGCGGGGTCAACGCCCTCAAGGCCCTGCACGCCGGAGGCCCCCATGCCGGGGAACTGGCCCGCAACGCCGTCGTGGTCATCTCCGAGCTGATGCCCTCGCACAGCACCAAGGCCCACGCCATTGCCCAGGAGTACGCCCCGTTCGTGCGTGAGGTGGCCATCGTCCCCTTCGACCCGCACCTGGTGCAGGGCCGCATCCACCACCGACAACTACGTCCAGCCACCCGCCGGGCCTGGCTGCACGCCGCGGCCCTGGTCTCCCAAGGCTTCTGATGGCAGGGCCCCGCCCCCGAACCCTCGGCGTGGCGGCGCTGCTTCTTCCCGGACTGCTGGTGGGCCTGATCATGACCGTGACCATGCTCGTGGCCACCCTGGCCGAGGATGAAGACGCCGCGGGCCTGTCCAGCAGCTGCACGGCCACCGCCGTCGGCACCAACGAGAAGGCCAATGTGGTGTCCGTTCCCAACGGCTGGGGGCCGCTCGTGGACGCGGCCGCCAGACAAGCCGGACTGTCGGCCAGTCTGGTCGCCGCGCAACTGGCCCAGGAGTCCGGGTGGAATCCGGACACCACCAGTCCCGTCGGCGCCCAGGGCCTGGCCCAGTTCATGCCCTCGACCTGGAACACCTACGGCCGCGGCGGCAACCCCTTCGATCCCGAAGATGCCATCGCTGCCCTGGGCCGCTACATGGCAGCCCTGAAAAGCCAAGTTCAGCCCATCGCCGGGGACGATCCGGATGAGCTCGTGCGGCTGACCCTGGCCGCCTACAACGCCGGACCCGGTGCGGTGCAGCAGCACCACGGCGTCCCGCCCTACCCGGAGACCCAGCAGTACATCGAGAAAATCCTCGACGGCGCCCAGGGGAACTTCTCCGCCGGCTGCAAGGCTCCTACCGGTGCCAGGGCCTGGGACGGCGACCTCGGTGACGGGCAATGGACGACCCCGCTGCCCGGCGGTGTCTTCACCTCCGGTTACGGCGGCCGCGCCCTGGCCGGTGTCCCGTCCTGGGCCAACCAGCACGTGGGCGTGGACATCGCCACCCCTGGGGCCGGCAACGGCAGCGGTGGAGTCGTCGTTGCCCCCACCAGCCTGCGAATCACCGGGTTCAACGCCGCCGATGGCTGCGTTATCGCCAAAGAGAACGGGTCCGACCCCGACTTCGGCTTCGCGTTCTGTCACCTGCACTCCTGGGACGTGACCAAGGACCAGAAGCTCAAACGCGGGGACATCATCGGCGTCGAGGGCAACCGCGGACGCTTCGGCATGGCCACCCACCTGCACTTTGAGATCTACAAGCCCGGCGCCCCCGACCTCGTCTTTCCCTACCAAGGGCACAACCTCGACCCCGAGCCCATCCTCAAAGAGAAAGGTGCGTGGCCGAGATGATGCGCCACCCATTCAGCCTCGCCGCAACCCTGCTGCTGTGCGCATTGCCGCTTACCGCCTGCGACTCGCCCAGCGAGGCCCAGCAAAGTTCCCCAGAAGCCACCGCCTCCACCGCGCCGCCACAACTGGGCGAGGGAACTTTCGCCACCCCGGACGACGCCGACCGAACCGACGTGGATTCCACCGCCGAGGTCGCCGCCCTGATGCTCCATTTCTGGGACACCGCCACCGACCGCACCGAGACCGCTGCCGCGATCCGGGCCAAGCCGCTAATGTCCGCCGACTGGGCCGCGCATCAGGTCGAGCCCGAACGCAACGCAGCAGGTGCCCCGTGGCTCGCGGCCGCTGAGCACCAGGGGTACAGCGCACCCACCATCGTCCCCGTCCACGGCGACGTCAATCAGGACGTCGCTCCGGACAAGGCCATCCGCGCCTACACCGTGGAATGGACCTGGAATACCCGCGACGGGGCCACCGTCCACGAAACGGGTCGTCGGCAGGTCACCCTCTACCTCGAGGAGCACGACGGCCAGTGGGAAGTCGTCGGCCATCAGTCCCGCGACATGGGTGACGCCGAGTAGGTAGATGAACGAAGGAGGCCGGCCCTGCCGTTGTGGCGGGGCCAGCCTCTTTTACCTACTGTGTGGAGTCGTCCCGAGAGGAACTTTCCTTCTTCTCGATGACGTCCAGGATCGCCTGAAGCCCTTCAGGATCGATCTGACCGAGAGCCCGGGCGGCGAAGTTGCGGACCTCGGCTCGCCGGAGGGCGCGGACCGTGTGGAGTTCTTGCTCAACCTGCTGAGGGAGCGGCCCATCTTCCTGCACGAGGTATCTCGGGTCCACCCCGAACACTTCCCCCAGCGCCCGGAGCAGTTTCTCGTCGGGACGCACCCGGGTGTCTGCGGTCTTGAGGTAGTGCCATTTCGTGCGTGAGATGGCCACGCCGCGGTCTTTGAGGCCTTGCTGGATCGTGGTGAAGTCGTAGGGCTGGCCGGCTTCGGTGCGCAGGGTATCCAACAGCAGGTTGATCTTGTCGGCCAAGATCTGGGCTGAGCGTTCCCGGTTGGCGTCCCCCACGTGGTTTCTCCTCATGTCACGATCCAGGCGTAGATGCTGCCCAGGAAGGCCAGCCCGTAGATGAAGCCTGAAATCACCTGCGGACCGGTGTGGTCCTGGAGCCGGATGCGGCTCCAGCACACCGCCAGGCCCACCGGAACGAACAGCAGCCCGATCACACCCCAGGATGTTGTCAGGGCAACAATAGTTCCGCCCATCATCATGCCGTGCCCGGAGATCTTCCACCACGGACTCACCACAGCGATCACCAGCCCGGCCAGGAACGTGGCCACGAGCAGCGCCACGATCTCGATCGGTCCCTGCAGCAGGATCGCCGCCGTGAGGTAGCTGAGGACCAGCACCAGCACCCCGGCCATCACCGGTCGGCGGTGCTCCTTCACGCTCACGTGGTGGTCAGTGAGGACCCCACGGCGCACCAGCAGGAGGACCACGGCCAGCGGAACCCCGCATACGATCAGGGCCGCGCTGATTCCCCACCACAGCGAGACCGCAGATGGGTTCGCCCCCCAGGGCAGCGCGATGAGCAGTGCCGCCAGCAGCACCGGTGGCTGGAAGGCTTCCGTGGCGGTTCTCTCCCAGCGGGGGACGACGATCGAGGTGCTCATGATGTGAGTTCAAATCTCCTCTCGGCGGCCTGCAGGGCACACCGTTGCTTTTCCGACAGGCCCGCGTTCTCTGCCCGCAGGGCGTCTTCGACGGCAATGACGGCACTGTAGAGAACCTTCTGGGGATCAGCCGACAGAGCGCTGGACCAACCCGGAGGGCGTCCACCAGGGCTCCACCGGTCCGCGCCGAGTTGGGCCCACACCGGGGCGATCCTCAGGATGTCCATGCGCAGACCCATCTTCAGGCGCCGGCCTTGGGCGTAGAGACCCAGCCACGCCACGGCCAAGCACACCAGCACAGCCCCGGGCAGGAAGACCGGGCCGAACGAGGCCCGCAGGGCCACAGCTACAGCATCCCACGTGTCTGAATACCCGAGGACTGCGTAGCCGGCCTCGAGCGTGCAGCCGAGCACGAGCAGGGAACCTCCCACACCCAGGCCGAGCAGCCCCGGCCACAGCAGGCGGTCGTGCCCATGCTGGCGCAGGGTGAGTTCCCGGAAGGCGACACGGGCAACATCGGCGGCGTTCCAGGCTCCCATCACCATGATGAGCAGCGTGTAAACCAGTGTGCCGCCCTGGGCAAGGTGGTCCGGAATGAACGCTCCCGAGGTCGGGCCCCGGTCGATCGAGAAGAACGCTGCCGTCAGTCCCAGCAGCAAGGCGCTACCTATGGCGGCCTCCCGCAATGTCCGCGACCGGCTCCAGTCCCTGCGTTGCAGGGACTGGACGAGGGCCGCCCGCAGGCACCATACGGCGCTGAGTGCGAGCAGGTTGCGCACCAAATGGAAGATGTTCTCCCCGCCCAGCCACGCATCCACGGTCCGTTCGGGAACCATGACCCCGTTGGCCGAGAAGGCCAGCGCCGCCAACGCCGTGCCCACCCAGACGAAGTCCACTCGGCGTCGCCGCGCCACTCGTGGCAGACGAACGACCACTGCCACGGCGGCGAAGAGGAACGCCACGGCCTTGAGCAGACTCAACACCGCTCCGAGGCTCATCAGAAGGCCTCGAGCAGAGGATCCACCTGCTGGATCAGTCGGGCGGCCAACCTCGTGGCGGCGTTCTCTGCCGCGATCTCCTGGGCCGTCCAGGTCGAGGACCGCCCGAGAAGGGTCTTGATCCGTCGGGAGCCCCCGATGTGGGCGAAGGCGTTCCCCAGCGTCAGCTCGCATCCACCGTGCATGAGGAGGATGTGTCCGTACTCGTGCAGGATCACGTGCCGGCGCAGCAGCTTGCTTTTCCCGGCAGCATGGAAAATCCAGGACCGCTCAGCCATCTCCAGCCACAACCCCGTGACGTCCTGACCCAACCACGCCGGCGCCGGCTCGATGTGGATGGGCTTGCCGTGCCGACGCTGCACCTCCAGATGAAGACCCTCCCAGGTGAGATGGTCCGGCAGCTCAGCCAGCACATCGGAGTCGGAACGGGAAACAGTTCCCCCTAGCCAAGACATGCCCTCCAGGCTACCTGGAACTTGAACATGTTTATGTTGAACATGTTCAACATGTATTAGGGTGGATGCAAGCCGCGTAGCACTTTGCGCCTGGCCGTAGGTGACTCAGGCCATCGCTGCTTGACTCGTGTACCGGAGGGATGAAAAATCACCGAGACACACCTGATACCGCTATCGGTAGCAGTGTCGATATGCCATGATCGACCCATGACCGAGTACCAGCAGCCGAAGTTGCAGGGCCACAAGGTGGCCCTGATGGCGCGTGTGTCTCCAGAACAGCACCGCGCGGCGATCGAAGCATCGCACCAGGCGGGGCTCAGCATGGCCGAATACATCGGCGCCTTGATCGACCGCGACGCTGGAAGGTCCAACAAGCTCGACAACAGGGAGGAGCCGCGCCTACCGCTGGCTAATTCCGCTTAAACGACTGACGACCCGCCTGGCAGGGCGGGCCGTCGAAGTCATTCGGCTGTCTCAGGTCGCCAAACTCGCGACAGCCGTTCCAACAGCTAACTGAATCGGAACCTGTCATGAATCCAATACCAGGGGACTGTTGTGTCCCCTAGTGTACCTGAGGCGCGTCCGCAAATGGACCCCTCTTCACTCAGTCACGCCGATTTTCGGTCACATTCCACCCCTGACGCTGCCCTCGAGACCGCTGGGAAGTTCCCCTCACATCGCCGGCGGGTGCGGGTGGAACACGAGCAGTCCAAGGCGGTCGTGCTGCGGGCGGTGCCCAAGGGTTGCCAGCTCGCCAAGCACATCGCCGCCTGGCGCCGGGCCGTGCTGGAGCACCCCAGCCTGGAGTTGATCCGTGCCGATGCCCGGGCGAACCTGCTGGCCGTGGTGGAGATCATCTGCCGCCAGCAGGACCCCGCCTCGCGCACCTGGCGCACGACCTGGGACTGGGTCGCTGCGAAGATCGATCGCTCCCGCTCCACCGTGGCGCGGGTGATCCGCCACCTGCGCGACTGCGGGCTGCTGGCCGTGGTGGCCACCGGCCGCAGCGCGGGGCGCACCCCGCGTGCCACCGGCCGCACCCAGGGCGAGGCCCCCGTCTACGCGCTCATCCACAGCACCCCGCAGCCGGCCCTTGAGCCTGTGGAACTAACTGACACCCCGGTCCCCACGAAGTGGGAGAGTCTTTCCCCGCACGCGCGCGAAGAGGTTTCCCCGAAGGACGCGGCTGCGCCGCGACCCACCCGAAAGCGCGCCGCACAGCGGCGCGAGGTGGTCGCCGCCCTGAGCCGTCGTACAGCCCCGCTATGGCCCCGTCATGCAACGACGGAGCCCTTGACGAGGCGGGTGACCCGTCGGGCGCGGAAGGAGGCTCAGCGGGCGGCTGCCCTGGAGCTCCAGCACGAGGCCATCGTGTTGCGCCAGCTCACCACCGCCCACGTTGGAAGCGTGTGCAAGCCGTTCTTCGAGGCCGGGTGGACCATCGCCGACGTGCTCACCGCCCTGGACTGGACGCCTCAGGGCACCCGCTACGGCTTCCTCACCGTGGAGGGCATCGAGAATCCCGCCGCCTGGCTGGCCGCCCGGATGCGCGCCTGGACCCACCCCGACGGCACCCCCCTGCGGTCCCGCGACCAGCGGGTCGCCGCCGAGGCCGCCCAGCGCCGCGCGGCAGCACGCGCGGCCGCCGAACGCTACACGGCCCGCATCGCTGCCTCCGCGGCCGTCCCAGCGAACTCCCCCGCCCCTGGCCCCCGCCGACCGTTCCGGCAACGCTGGGCCGCCCAGATCGCCGCCGGCCAAAACCAAGCGGCTGCTGCGTCCGTCTCGGTTCCATAGCCGGGCCCCCTTGGCGTGTCCGGTCGGCGGGGGAGAATCCGCCCCGTCAGCACTAGTCAAACCGCATATGTATACGAACTAAATGCACATATTGGCCTGACTATCGAATAGGTGTTCTATCCTGGCGGCATGAGACACCCAGTTCCGCTCACCATTGACCGCCCTGTGCTGGTCTCTGCGGTCCTGGTCCGAGTCCCGGCTGGCTTCCCCTCCCCTGCCCAGGACAGCTTTGACGACGGCCGGATCGACCTCAACGAGGTCCTGATCAGAGACGTCACCTCCACCTACGCATTCCGGGTCACCGGAGACTCCATGGAAGGAGCAGGGATCTACCACGGGGACGAAATCCTCGTGGACCGATCCATCACCCCCAAACACGGTGATGTGGTGATCGCCGTCTACGACGACGAGTTCACCGTCAAACGCCTGCACGTCTACGAACACGGCGTGGTCCTCCACGCGGAGAATCCCGCTTATCCCGACATCACGATTCCCTCGATGACCCAGCTCCAGGTGTGGGGTGTGGTGACCTACTCGATCCACCATGTCCATTCCCGGAAACTGCATTAGCCGGGCCAGACAAGGTGGTAACCGGTGATTGCCCTGGTGGACGTCAATAATTTCTATGCTTCCTGTGAGGCACTGTTCGAGCCCTCTCTGGCGGGTAAGCCGCTGGTGGTGCTCTCCAACAACGACGGCTGTGTCGTCGCCCGTTCTGCGGAGGCGAAGGCCCTGGGGATCAAGATGGGTGACCCCTGGTTCCAGCTGCGCGCCAATGCGGCCCGGTGGGGACTGGAAAAACGGTCCTCCAACTACCAGCTCTACGCCGACCTGTCCGAGCGGGTGATGCTGCTGCTGGCACGCCACGCGCGGGGGCAGGAGGTGTACTCCATCGACGAATGCTTCCTCATCCCACCCGACGGGACACCCGCAGAACAGGTGCGGTGGGCGCGCCGGCTCAAAGCCACCGTGGCCCGCAATGTCGGGCTGCCGGTGAGCATCGGGATTGCGAGTTCGAAGACGCGGGCGAAGATCGCCACCGAGGCCGCGAAGAAGCTGCCCGCCACCGGTGGAGTGGTGCACTGGGACCAGGCGCCGGAGGGGTACTGGGATTGGCTCATGGCGGCCCTGCCGGTCACCGAGGTCTGGGGCATCGCCGAAAGGCTGGCCAAGCGGCTGGAGGCGATGGGAATCCAGACCATCGCCCAGCTGCGTGATGCCGACCCGGCGGCCATCCGCCACAAGTTCTCCGTGGTGCAGATGCGCACTGTCCTGGAGCTCAACGGTTTCCCCGCTATCCCCGTCGAGGACGAGGTGGCCACCAAGCAGCAGATCCTGGTCTCCCGGTCCTTCCCGGACCCCATCTGGGACCCGGAGATCGTCGGGGCCGCGGTGGCCGAGTTCGCCCAGCGCGCCTCCCGCCGGCTGCGCAAAGAAAGCGAGGTCACTGGGCGCTTCACCGTCTTCGCCACCACCTCCCCGCATCGGCCCGGGCCCACGCATAACGTCTCCGCGCACGTGCGCCTGGCCGTGCCCACCAACGAGCCCACTCCCCTGGTGGCCGCCGCTCGGGCGGCCCTGGTGCCCAAGCTCATGCACGGGATGCAGTACATGCGCGCCGGCATCCTCTGCATGGACCTCGCCCCCGAGGGGGCCGTGCCCGTGCTGCCCGGCGTCATCGAACAACCAGCACCCCTCGGTGAGTTGATCGACGCCGTGAACCGTCGCTTTGGCAGTGCCACCCTCGCTTTGGGCCGACTCGGCACCCACTCCCCTGCCCCATGGCGCAGCCGGCAGGCCGACCTTTCTCCTAGCTACACCACCGACTGGGCAGAGCTGCGCACGGTCAGCTGAGCGCCCATGACCGACCGCACCACCGTGGATGCGGCCCGCGTCCCCGTGCCCACATGTGCACGGCAAAAGCTCCATCGCGCCCCTGGCTTTTCCCGCACCCATGGACACCGGGACCCAGCATCCCGCCTGTCCACAACGGCCAGGCTCCTTCCGCCGCAAGCTCACCTCAAATCCCGGCCGTTGTGGACAGGCTCATTCCAGCGTGCGAACCCAAGAACAACCGACACTCCGTGCCAATGTGTCATAAAGGCACGATGGCATAAGGTAGTAAAGGAAGAGACTCATAGGCACCATGCCTATGAGTCACAAAGGCACAACTGGAAAGGTGGCTCTGGCATGGCTCCTCCGCTCACCATCGCCGTAGCTCAGCAGAAGGGCGGAGTCGGTAAGACAACGACCACCGCCAACCTCGCCCACGCCGGCTGCCGCGCCGGCGCCCGAGTACTCGCTATCGACCTAGACCCCCAGGGCAACCTCACGCGGACTCTCTATGACCAAGAGATACCGGACGGTCAGCCCATCACCGCTGACGTACTCACCGAAGATGAACCCGCTCCACTTGCCGACGTCATCGTGTCCACCGCATGGTCCGGGCTAGATCTGGCTCCCACCGTGGATCGGGATCTTGCTGCCGTCGAGCGGGACCTCACCCAGAATCCGCGCACCCCCGCCAGGGTGAAACTGCTGCACGATGCCATTCAGGCCAGCGAGGTCGCCGCCGGCTATGACGTCGTGCTCATCGACTGCCCACCCAATATCGGAGCTCTCACCCTGGCTGCATTGGCAGCCGCCGATCGCGTCCTGGCCGTCACCGAGCCCACCCTTTTCTCTGCTGACGCACTCGTGGAAATCGAGGAAAGCGTGGCCCGAGTCCGCCAGCACTACCAAGTACCCGTGACGCTTTCTGCGGTGCTGGTCAATAAATGGCGATCCAACGTCATTGAAGACCGGCACTGGAGACTGTCCTTGGCCGAGCAATTTGGGGATCTATTGCTGGACCCTCCGGTGCCGCAGCGCGTCATTATCAGCCGAGCCATTCAAGCCGGAGTGTCTCTGAGCCAAATGGGCGCTGACGCCAAGCCGATCGTAGAGCTCTATGACCGTCACTACCGGACCCTCACTGCCTAGGAGATCCACCGATGCCGACCCAGCACGCACCCAAAGCCTCCCGTCGCCGTCGCAGCGGTGCGGACCCTATCGCGCCAACGGCACCGGAGCAGGAGGCGCCCGCTCCAGCTGCTGAACCGGCACCCCAACCCGAAACGCCACCGCAGCCCACATTGACCACCGAGCAGCGTGACCGTCTCCGCGTGACAGTGCCGAAACCTCTGCTCACCGAGCTGAAAAGGGCCTACGTCATCGACGCCGGCCCCGGCGTTTCCTGGTCTGACTGGATCACCGGACTGCTCACCACTTCCCTAGATGACCTGCACACCAAGTACGGCGTCGAGGAGTTCACCGGCCCCGGAGTGCTCAGCCCAGGACGTCCACGCAGTCAGTAGGCACTCTGCAACATGATGCCTATGTGCCACTCTGCCTATCTGTCGCAAAGGCACAATGACACATAAGGCGCACCTGGACGAAGGCCGACCGACTAGCTACGGGTCGGCCTTCATCCATTCGCGGCCGCCGCAAGAAGAGCAGCGGGGAGTTTCCCATGGTCGCCGGACTGCGGTTCTCCGGCTGCATTAGCGGCAGTGGGCCGGGTTCTTTCTTCCAAGGACAGGCGACGGGATGAGGTGCCAGGCCAGGGCCGCGCATCGAGCTACTGGCGGCGCGTGGAGACCCCCGAAAAGGCTCGGGGCCCACACCCAGCACACACCCGTCCCAAAGCGCCAAAGGGACCCCCTGCGCACATCCTGGGGCGCGGGGCGCCCCGCGCCTAAAAGTCGAATAAATGCCGGCCGCGTGTCACCAAAGAGTCAACAAACCAAGAAAAAGGCTTGTCATATTTACGCGGGGGGACTAGTATAGAAATATAAGAAAGGCCGAAAACACGGAAGGTAAAACCAATGACCACCAAGAACAAGACCCGCAAGACCGCCGAGCAGCGTCAGGCCGAGGCGAAGGCCCTGCACGAGAAGCTGGCCAACCAGGTCGAGGGCCTGGCGACCTCGGGGGAGTGGCAGAAGTTCCTGGACTACGCCGCCAGCTTCCACAATTTCAGCATCAACAACGTTCTGCTGATCACCGCCCAGTGCCCGCACGCGACCCAGGTCGCCGGCTTCCGCCAGTGGCAGGCCAAGGGCCGCCAGGTGCGCAAGGGTGAGAAGTCCATCAAGATTTTCGGCTACAGCTCCAAGAAGATCACCGAGACGAACGAGCAGACCGGAGAGGACGAAGAGAAGAAGATCACCATTTTTCCGATCCTCTCCGTGTTCGACATTTCCCAGACCGACCCCATTGAAGGAGTCGAGGCCCCGGCTCACCCGTCCCGCCGCCTGGAGGGCGCCGATGACGCTCAGCTGTACGCCCGCACCGCCGCCTACCTGGAGGGAATCGGTTGGGCCGTGACGCGCGAGCCCATCCCGGGGGAGGCCAACGGCTACACCACCACCGACGGCACCCGCCGCGTCGTCGTGGAGGCGAACGTCTCCGACGCCCAGGCCGCCAAGACCGCTATCCACGAGGCCGCCCACGTCCTCCTGCACGCCGATGAGGACCACGCCGAATACATCGCCCACCGTGGCATCAAGGAAACCGAGGCCGAGTCTGTGGCCTACATCGTCGCCGGAATTTTCGGCCTGGACACCGCCGCAAACGTCCTGCGCGCTACGCACACCCTCACCGAAGCCCTCGACCCCATCGAGGCCGACGAGGACACCGAGCCCACCACCTGACCATCCGACCCCGTGCCGGGGGAGGGCCCCCGTCCTCCCCCGGCACTCCTCCACCGTCGACCAGGAGACCCCCGATGGCTACCGTGACCCTCTACACCGCCCCCCACTGCACCAATTGCACCGCCGCCGCCCAAGCCATGGACCGTAAGCGCATCCCGTACGCGCCGATCAGTCTGGCCACCGTCCCGGCGTCCCTGGATTACGTGAAAAACCTCGGCCACCAACGCGCCCCGGTGACCGTGATTGAGGACGACCACGGCGCCGTCTTGGACCACTGGAGCGGATACCGCCCCGACAAGCTGATGGGTCTCGCCCGGACGCTGAGCACCTGAACACCAGAGGGGCGGCCCGCCAACACCAGCGGACCGCCCCTCCCGTCGCCGGCAGCAGCATCCCTACGGGATACACGCCCCCACCCCGGGCGCCCCAGGCCACCCCCGCCCCCAGAAAGGACCCCTGCCATGTCCATCACCTATACCCCCGCCACATGTGCCCCGGTCGAGGTCACCGCAGCGGCCCAGGCTGCCGGAGTGCGTCCAGAGTTCCGCGTTGTCATGGCCGCAAACGCCCACGACCGCGCGTGTGCCCTCTCAGACCACCAGGAGCCCATCCAGGGCACCGCGGCTGTCATGGAAGCCCTCAGCGCCACCCTGGAGGCGCTAATCGGCAAACACCACCGGCTGAGCGTGGGCACCACCTGGACGATCCATACCGGCCACCTCAGGAGGGCCCGCTGGACCGTACTCGTGGCCGCCGACGACACCCACTCCGCCGACGTCGTTCTCTACATCACCCCGGCCTAGACCCAATCGGCCGGGGCCCGGCCCCGGCCTAGACCCAATCGGCCGGGGCCCGGCCCCGGCCTAGACCCAATCGGCCGGGGCCGGGCCCCGGCCTACGCTGGGATAGCCGACCCCGCCGGCTCCCGCGCCCTCCCGGAAGGACCTCCTGAATGAGCCAAGAACTCACCGACGCCCAATCCGCCGCCCTGAGCAGCTGGAGGCAGTCTCAGGACAAAGCCGAACAGGCGCGCAAGCTCACCGAAGAAGCAGCCCAGGACGCCCGAGAAGCCGTCACGGCCCTGAGCAGGAACGGCATGAGCCAGAAAGCGATCGCCGCACTACTAGGGATCGGCCAGCAGCGCGTCTCCCAGCTCATCATCCGAACGCCCCGCCACTGACTCCAGGCGGGGCTGCGCCCATCGAAGGGAACACCATGAGCGTCGAGCCCACTCTCACCTATCAGCTGGACTCCACCACCTACGAGGTACTGACCGAGGCCCTAGAGCAACACGCGGCCCATCAGGAGCTCCTCACCCGTCAAGCACAGTTCGCCCCCACCGCCGAGGACCGCATGACCTTGCTGCACGAGGTCCTGCACGCCGAGGAGTTGCGCCGCACCATCGAGGCCGCCCACAGCGCCGGCCAAGTCAGCATCACCCTGGCGCCGAGCACCTACCAGCTGCTCACCGACGCGCTGTCCGGCTACCACGACGACCAGATGCACGCCGCCGAAGAAGCCACCCAGGACCATGACGACCCCGATGACGGCGACCCCGCCCGCCAGGCGGCCGCCGCCGCCGATCGGCTGCACCTCCAGGCCGTCGAAGCCGCGACCTGCACCCATCACTGACACTGATCCCAAGGACACGCAGATGAAGATCGGCGGCACCATCCGCACCCCAACTACTATTCTGTAGCCGCATTCTGTGCTACAATATCAGCATGGGAGTTGAGTGGACGCACAGCGCAGGCCGACATGGCATCAGCAGGCAAAATGCCCTGTACGCGATGACGCACGCCGAAGTCAGCGCTGAGGTCGAGGGGCATCCCGGTGAGGTGACGGTCGTCTACGTGGGACACCCCCACGGGCAGACGGAGAAATACCTCGAAGTCATCGCCGCCCACCGTCCACCACGCGACCTGGTGATCTTCCACGCGATGGAACTCACCGACCTGTACTGGCATCTGCTCTACGAAGGAGAGTGACCCTCATGGGTGATTACGACGAGCTGGCCCGGCGCGCCGAGCACGGCGGGTTGGCCGTGAGGCCGGGCACCGTCCGGCGCGGACCGGAGGCGGCCGAGGCCGCCCGGACCGCCCTGATGGCTGCCACCGGGGCGACAACAGCTGAGGGGGCTGCCCGTATCGCGGTGGGTCGGCCCGCGCTGGGCCATGAAGGGAAGTCCCCGGTGGTTCGTGCCCGGGTCCCGCAAGCACTCAAGGACCGGCTCCACCAGATTGCTCAAGAGCAGCACCGCAATGAGTCCGAGATCGTGCGTGAGGCACTGATCGCCTACATCCGTCTCGGCGAGGGGGCATCAGCCACAGCCGATCAGTGACAACGCCGGCCACGGCGCCGCACCACCGGACCGGATCGGCGCAGCCGCAACCCCGAGCACACTCACCACTAGCCGCCACCGTGCCTATGTGCCATAAAGGCACATAGGCACATAGGCACAGTGAGGCCGAGATCCTCAGCACTGCACGAATACAAATGGAGGAGTTGCCATGCCCAGCTACACCTACAAAGACGGCGAACTGGTGGAAGTCCCCGACGTCGTCATCACGGAGTCTTGTGAGCTCTCCGAGCCGATCACCGTCACGGTGGTCATCAAGACAGGGGCCCATGTGGTGTCTCTGGCGAAACTCACCGGATCTGTCACTGTGGAGAGCGGGGCGTCCCTTAATGCCAAGGGGCATGTCTTGGGAACCGTCAATGTTGCCGCTCATGGTGAGGCGACGTTCCACCAGCAAGCGTCGGGCACGCTCAACATCAGCCAGGGTGGGCGCGTGCGCCTCACGGAGACATGCATTGCCCTGGGGACGATGAACATTGACGGCGAGTTGGTCAACGAAGGCGTTCGAGGCGTGCAAGTGCACGGTACCGGCACTGTTGAGGACCGCCCGGGCTCTACGGTGCGGCAGCCGGACGAGACATGGCCGGATGGCACAGTCGTCTACAGGGGTTGATCATTGACACGGTGACCATGAGTTCCGGGCCCGTGACTGTGGTTGGTCTCGACAGGTGTCCTTGCCGGGGAAGTCAGCCAGGGCCTGCTGTGCTTTTTCTCCTCCGGCCTGGTGGGTGTCTGTGACGGCGCTTTGGGGGAGATGTCGTCGTTCAGCGGCTGTGCATTCGTGGGCTCCATGAGCTCCGGTGAAGGGTGCTTCCAGCCGGCGTGGTGGAGGTCGAGTACGTACAGGGCAACAAGGCCCGCCAGTCCGAGGAAACTGCCCAGCGCTATGTTGCTGAGCCAGGCCGGGCCCTGCTCCACTCCTTGAGAACCGGCGCCTAGGCCCAGGCCCAAGAACACGGCCAGGCACCACAGGCCGCCGGCGATTACCACTAGCAGCCCCAGTCCTTTCCATCCCAAGGTGGTGTGGGTCTGTCCGCCCCGGAAGGCTTTGAGGTGCTCGCGTTCCAGCGCTGTCCCCAATATGTAGGCAGTGGCGATCTGCCGTCGCTCATAGACGGCATTGGCGGTACGGCTTACCCCTCGGCAGATCAGGAGCAGCAACAGCATCACCACACCGATCTCCCACAGGTGATTCTCGATCAGCCGTCGTGCGCTCAGTTGCTCTGCGAGATCGGCGGCCACCTGGAAGCACTGTCCCGTGGCCCAGGCCAAGAGGAAAACCACCATGGCCCCTTCGATCAGCAGCCGCCGCCCGGGGATGGCCTGCAACGCGACCAGCCGCCCCATGGCTTCGCGCTGGAGGCTCTGGGCCACGGCACGGTCCTGCGTCGAGACAGAGACCTGTGCCTGCTCCTGCCAGTACGCGACCTGACGACGCAGTCGCGTACCGGCAGTGAGCTGGCCCAGCGCCCCAAGCACCCCGGCTACAGAGGCCACAGTCGTCAACAGGGGGCCGAGGACATCAGCAAGTTCCTTCACGAAGGTCAGTATGGATCGTGAGATCTCAGAACATCCTCGCGGCGGCCCCTGATCCGCTTTGCCCTCCCCGTCCCCGGCCTTCTTGAGCGTTCCTCGCCGGAGCCGTTCTCCACCGAGCTGCTGGGCATTCAGGAACGGTAGGTGAACCAGGCGCGGACCGGGGCCTTGAACGCGGTGATCAACCAGAGGATGTCCACGATGAGCACGGCCACGGTGAGAGCGATCAGCACCACCGCCCACCCACCGAAGAGCAAGGACCCGAAGACCCCGAAGACGGTGCCGATGGCGCTGAGGATGGCCAGGACGATGCCGAGGATCCGCGCCCAGTTCCGGCCTTTCTTCAACCCGCTGTAAACCAAGGCGTAGAGGCCGATGGCGATCACCGCGGTGATGATCGTGCTCACCATCGAACCGGCCGCCTGGGTGGCCGCGAGCTGGGCTTGTTCAGTGGTGAAGCCGAGGCGTTCGTAGGCGGCGGTCAGATCCACCGTAGAGGTCACCACCAGGGAGACCAGAAGGTTGAGCAGGTACAGCCCCGCCGGGGACTGTAAGAAAAACGGTGTGTGAGGGTCCGGCCTGATCCGAGAGGAGACGGCCGTGTCAGACTCCACGACCGAGATGACAGGCACGATGATCGACCCTGTGACGGGAGAGATCATCGATCAGAAGGACCTCGCCGAGTGGCTGCTGGCCCAGGCGAAGGAGCAAGGCGTGAGCCTGGTCGGGCCCGGCGGGCTGCTGAACCAGCTGACGAAGAATGTCCTGGAAACCGCCCTGGAAGCCGAACTGACCGAGCACCTCGGGCACGACCACGGGCAGACCCCGATCGCGGCCAATATGCGCAACGGGACCCGGGTGAAGACCGTGCTGACCGAGATCGGCCCGGTCGAGATCGAGGTGCCCCGGGATCGGGACGGGTCCTTCGAGCCGGTGATCGTGCCCAAGCGCAAGCGGCGTCTGGACGGGATCGACCAGATCGTGCTCTCGCTGTCGGCCCGCGGCCTGACCACCGGGGAGATCTCGGCGCACTTCGAGGAGGTCTACGGGGCCAGGGTCTCCAAGGACACCATCAGCCGGATCACCGAGAAGGTCGCCGGTGAGCTGGCCGAGTGGTCTTCGCGGCCGCTGGACCCGCTCTACCCGGTGCTCTTCGTCGACGCGGTCGTGGTGAAGGTCCGCGACGGGCAGGTCCGCAACACCCCGTTCTACGTCGTCATGGGCGTCACCGTGCACGGGGAACGCGACATCCTTGGAATCTGGGCCGGTGACGGCGCCGAGGGCGCCCGGTTCTGGCTGCAGGTGTTCTCCGAGCTGAAGAACCGGGGCGTCGAGGACGTGCTCATCGCCGTCTGTGACGGACTCAAGGGCCTACCAGAGGCGATCAACACCACCTGGACGCAGACGGTGGTGCAGCAGTGCATCGTGCACCTGATCCGCAACAGCTTCCGCTACGCCGGCCGACAGCACCGCGACGGGATCGTCAAGGCGCTCAAGCCGGTCTACACCGCCCCGTCCGAGGCCGCGGCGAAGGACCGGTTCACCGAGTTCAAGGCCGAGTGGGGCCAGCGGTATCCCGCGATCGTGCAGCTGTGGGAGAGCTCCTGGGCGGAGTTCGTGCCGTTCCTGGAGTACGACGTGGAGATCCGCCGGGTGATCTGCACGACGAACGCTATCGAGTCGATTAACGCCCGTTACCGGCGGGCGGTGCGGGCGCGCGGGCACTTCCCGAACGAGGCTGCTGCGCTGAAGTGCCTCTACCTCGTCACCAGATCTCTTGATCCGACCGGCGGCGGTAGAGCACGCTGGGTGATGAGGTGGAAGCCGGCGCTGAACGCGTTCGCGATCACCTTCGCCGGACGGTTCGAGAGAACCACTCACTGATGAAAACCGCCGGACCCCACACACCGTTTATCGGACAGTCCCGAGTATTGAATTGGGGGGTGGCGGGTGCTACGTCATTTGTCTGTATGGCGGGTTTGGTATTGACGATAATGGAGTGCTAGGTGGCTCGGTAGGCCTTGCAGGCGGACCTGCCGGCGGAGTCGACGCCCAGATTGGGACAGCGGATACTAACTATTCCAAAGAGGGATCTTGGGGGCCATTTGTAAGCGCCCAATTACTTGGAGGTGATGTAGGATACAATTGGTCTAAAGATGGGAATTACTGGTCTCGAAGCTACGGCTTGAATTCTGTCGGAATTAATGGTGGAGTGCGTGCCAGCGTAGGAATGATTGACCTCTGGTAAGGATTGAACCCCATGCCCCCTATGGCAATATCATTTATTTTCGCAATAGTAACCTTAGGTGCTGGACTATATTTTAGAAAGGCATGGGCAAAACGTATTGGAAGGTTTTCGGACTCGGGCAAAGGTTCTGCTGAAGTGGCGACACTCACTGTCGCCGCAGCTCTGGGCATCCTGATACTGGGTTCAACTGCTTCAATCTTCCTTGACCCCGAGGATGAATTTAATCACTCCACTGGTGTGACGCTCGGTATCGCCGCTCTTATCGTATATGCAGGGTCTAGGACCACTGGATTTCTCCATAATCGAATGGCAAAAACGCTCAGAACAAGCTCTAATATTTATGCGCGTGTAGATGAATCGTTAGAGGATTACTCTCAAGCGTTGCGAACAATGAGCAAGGCGTATTTGATTGCGGCAACACTCGGTGGTATTTCAGGTATATTATCGTTAATTTATTAAAATATATAAACAGCTTGATTGGCGGCGGGTGGCCAGATTTATACAATCTGGCCACCCGCCGCGACGCGCCCACATTGTCTAAATTGTGTACCACAGGGGTGCTTTCTTGCTGCATCACCCAGTGGTTTTACGGGCCATTCACAAATAAGTAAGGGTAGGTGTCGTCCGCTACTGCTGGTGGCTACCGGCAGCGAGCAGGGCGCGTAGGCGGTGGTTCTCGAGGTTCCAGAACCCGCGGGCAACCCTGCGCATCGTCAATCAACTTCCCCACGTCGACTCCTTTGTGTCTCGAAACCAACCTCTAGTACACATCTCTAGGCACCGGGATAAAGCACATAACTGCGAGACACTCGATGCTGCGGAAACTTACGGGCGCAAAAAATCTTGGCGAGACGTCTTGCATCCCATGCCTTCAGAGACACCCCGGATGAGTCGCACATTACTGTCAGACCAATGCCTGCCATGGTTACGATGAAGTTCATTATTACTGGGTACTAACCGTAGGAGGAATAATGCCGTTCGAGGTTTTCGACAAAAGGATGACTCCGCTGGCCAAGGCTCCGAGCGTGACGATCCAGAAGCGCGGGGTGATCTCGCTGAACAAGGCCGCCCATGACCTGGTTGGCAACGCTGAGACAGTGGAGCTGCTCTACGACCGTGACCGCCAAGTCATGGCACTACGCGCCACCGATGACTCCTCCCCGCACGCCTACGCAGTTCGCAGCGGCTCCAAGCGCGGGCCCGGGCAGGCGATCGTCTCAGCCACGGCCTTCACCGCGCACTACGGCATCAATACCACGGCGACGAGGCGGTGGAAGCCTTTCGTGGAGAACGACATGCTCTGCGTGGACCTCACCACCGAGGGCACCGTGATTACCGGCAACCGCACCAAGACCACGGCACCGGCCGACGATGCGCCCACTGATGTGTCCACCGACGACGACTCCGACCACCCCTGACCCCACTCCCCCACCCGGATATCGAAAGGAACACCACCCATGGCCCAGAAAGTCGAAATACACCTCGAGGACGACCTCGACGGCGGCCCCGCCAACGACACCCTTACCTTCGCCCTGGACGGCAAGGACTACGAGATCGACCTCTCCACCACCAACGCCGAGAAGCTGCGGGAGGCACTGCGCCCGTTCGCGGCGGCTGGCCGCAAGACCACCCGTGGTGGTGCCCGCGGCACCCGGTCCCGCGCCTCGGGTAGTGACCCGGACACCGGGAAGATCCGGGCCTGGGCGAAGGATAACGGCTACGAGGTCTCCGACCGCGGCCGCATCCACCAGACCGTCAAGGACGCCTACTACGCCGCTCACTGAGTCAGTAGCGCCCCCGCCCGGCGTGCCCACCCTCACCAAGGACTCCGGCGGATACGGCACCGTGATGAACCCCTACCAATTCAAGGGCGGCCTGCACGATAGAAACACCAACTGGGTGAAGTTCGGCCACCGCTGGTACTCCGTGGAATGGGGCCGCTTCTCCCAGCAAGACACCCTGGACGCACCCCTGGACCCGGCGAACGCCAACCGCTACGCCTTTGCCGCCAACGACCCCATCAACAACTCCGATCCCTTGGGGCTTTACTCCTGGGAGGAATTCTGGGGCAGCACCGCCGGGGAGGTCACCAAGGGCGTTGTAGGTCTCCTGGGAATAGCCGCCAAAAGGACACTTCCGGGGGCGATCATCGGCGGAATAGCCGGCTGTGTCGGGGGAATATGGGGTGAGTCAGTAGTTAATCCCAATGCAGCAACGCGCGACTACGCGGGCGCGTGCGGAGGCGGTGCGGTCAATGGAGTCATCGGTTTCAGTTTTGGCAAGGTCGGGATAGCAATGGAAAAGGCTAAGAAAAGGATGTGATATGCAAGCAATGCTCATCACCTTGAACTCGATTTGCATGGTTCTGCTGATTGTGACGGTATTGACCGGGCGCTACAAATTCCAGTGGGGCGATACGAAGCTCGTGATGGCTGCTCTGACGATCGGCGCAGTGTCGCTCGGCGGATCGCTGATCATCATTTCCTTAATGTAAATCAACCCGCTCTAACAATTTGAGCCATGACGGCAATGCACAGCCCCGGAGCCTTCCAGCAAATCAAGGCTCTGGGGCTGTGCCACGCCATGTGCAGGCAGGGCCCAGCACCAAGGCGCCAAGTGAAACCTGTTGCACACAAGGGTCGCAACCCGACGCTTCGATCCAAATAACTCCATGCCCCTCATGTCTACCCGCTTCGGCGGAAACATCATCCTGGTCTTCCCGACCCCCTTAGCAAGCGAACCCTAACCACTAGTAGCTACGGAAGGGTCCAGGATCAGCTATAAACTTGAGACTTCCATCCGCACCTAATGTCGCCTATACGCGGCATGTGCATCACGATGTCCCTAAAAAATGCTTGTCCCTAGGTCAGCTATGGCCAACCGAAGGAATAGGCGTTGACACAACGCCTTAGTGTTGCTTTGAGGTATACCCCAGCGCAACAGTGTCGGCGCCCTGCTTTTCACGTGGCTTTAGGGTCCTTTTACGATTTTTGCCACAGATGTGTGCAAGGCTTTAGACATGGCGCAACATGCAGGGCAGCGGATCGGGTACGCCCGAGTGTCGAGCACTGACCAGAACCTCACCCGGCAGCTGACCGCCCTGGGGGAAGTGAACAGGTTGTTCGAGGAAAAATACTCCGGGGCCAAGCGCGAGGGGCGCACGGCCTTGGCTGACCTGATCGGCTACGCCCGGGCCGGGGACACGGTCGTGGTCTCCTCGATGGACCGGCTGGCCCGCTCGGTCGTGGACCTGAATCAGATCGTGGGGGAGCTGGTGGCCAAGGGCGTGGTGGTGGAGTTCGTCCACGAACGGGTCACCTTCCAACCCGGTGATGCGGACCCGTTCGCAGAGTTCCAGCTGAACATCATGGCCTCCTTCGCCCAGCTGGAGCGGGCCATCACCAGGGAACGACAGGCCGAGGGCATTCGTGCTGCCAAGGCCCGCGGCGTCTATCAGGGCAGAGCCCGCAAGCTCACCACCGAGCAACTAGCCACCGCCCGCGAGCTGGTGGCCACCGGGGTGCCCAAGGCCCAGGTCGCTCGGCAACTGGGCATCGACCGTTCCACGCTCTACCGGTCCCTGGCCCGGAATCCATAGTGGCCGGCCCGCCGACGAGGGCCGGCCACAGCTTCCAAAATCCCGACTCGAAATCCAGGACTCGATAGACGATGACTCAAAAAGCTCACAACAGCCCAGAATCGAGTCACCCCGGCCGGCTGCTCGGCTACGCCCGAGTGTCCACCACCTCCCAGAACCTCGATGTGCAGCTGCGTGCGCTCACCGAGGCCGGGGTGCCGGCGGAGCTGGTCTTCACCGACAAGATCAGCGGCACCCAGGCAGAGCGCGCCGGGCTGGCCGCGCTCATGGCCGAGGCCCGGGAGGGGGACACCCTGGTGCTGTACTCCCTGGACCGGCTGGGCCGGTCCCTGGTGCACATGGTCACCACGATTGACGAGCTGATCCGCCGCGGGGTGGCGCTGCGCAGTCTCACCGACACCATCGACACCACCACTCCGGTTGGCCGTTTCCAGCTCAACGTGTTCGTGGCGATGGCCGAGTATCAACGCGCACTGATCGTGGAGCGCGTCCAGGACGGACTGGAGGCCGCCCGGGCCCGCGGCGTGCAGCTGGGCCGCAAGTCCCCGATCACCCCCGAGCAGGTCCGCGCTATTCATCGGCTGCACCGGGCGGGGCTGTCCCACTACAAGATCCACCGCCGCGTCGGGGTATCCAAAGGCGCGGTGGGACGGGTGCTGCGCGGGGAGATTAAGTCCCTGGCGCATGTGAGTCTGGAGCTACCCGAGGACGAGATTGACGTCTGGGACGCCGAGGCACTGGCGGCCACCCATGATGACCCCGCGCCGAGAGGAGGCCGCTGATGCCCCGCCTCGTGATCCTCTACCTGCTGTGGTGGGTGCGGCTGTTCTACCGTATCGGCCACGCGGTAGCGCACTGGGTGCTGCGCATCATCCCGATGCCCTCGGCGCTGCGGCACCGTGTGGCCGGCACCGTGGCCATCGCCCCGTATCTGTTCTGGGTGTGGGACGTGGTGGGCATCAACGACAACACATGGTCGGCGATCGCAGTGGGTGCGGTCATCACGGGGCTGCTGTTGCTGCTGGTCCATCGAGCGGAGGCCCGCCGTGCAGTCCGCGGACGTTGAGCGCTTCTACTCCCACGTCTTGAAAGGACCGGACCCCGACTCGTGCTGGTTGTGGCTCGGCGCCATCAGTGATGACGGCTACGGCCGCTTCTGGCTACCCACCGCTAACGGTCAAAGAGCGGTTGCCGCCCATCGTTTCTCCTTGGCCACCGTCCACGGTGGGCTGGGTGCGATCGAGGGACTGACCGCGTTGCACTGGTGCGACGTTCCGCTGTGCGTGCACGCCACCCTGGAGCCCTCCACGCACCTGTTGTTGGGCAGTCGGTCGGAGAACATGGCCGATCGGGCGATGAAGGGTCGGATGCCCTCGGCCACCGCAGCCCGGTGGCGGCGGCTGTCGAGGGCCGAACGCTCGGCGCGGTCCCGGCAGCTGCGCGAGGAGTTGAAAACCCGCGGGTGGGACGAGGACGTGGTGCGCGAGCTCGTGCACGGCATCGACCCCGACCACCCAACCTTGTTCTAGGTTCATCAGCCAAGGCCGGTGCCGATAGCGAGCATTCCGCCTTGTGTTGCTATGCCTCCCAGGGCGTTGACCGCGACAGGTTGAGTCCAGCGGTTGGAGAAACGCTCCCAGGTTGATCGCCGTTCCCCTGACCGTTCAGCGGCTAGGTCGAGTGCAATTTTCAATCCCTTGCGCGCCAGGTTGAAGTCGAACAGGCCAGTACGGCTGTAATCGGCATACACCCTGCGCAGTTCTTGTGTGGTCGCCCGCAGGAACTCCCGTAGGTCTTCCGGCAACTCAGGGTCATCCTCGGTCTGCTGCTCAATCTCCCGCAACAGGTCGAGAGCGGCAGATCGCTGGTCAACGGGCAGGCGGAGCCCGTGGGCTCGCATGAGGGCACCAAGTTGCCGGAGAGCCGCCATCATGTCCACGGTGAATGGCCCCGCACCACCGGGTCCGCGCCAGCCACCAGGGTAGGCAAAGATTGCTTGCGCCCATACGTTGATGTACCGATCGAAGGACTCCAGCTCCGGGTCGTCCCGCTTAGCTTGGTCAAGCCAAAACATGCACGATTCAAGTAGGCGAACTGCCTTCCTCATGGAAGGCATCGAGGGACCAGGGTTGCGCAAGCGTTGAGCTGACAGATCGTTGTTGGGGGCGGTCGCATTCGCGGTTGACCACTTCGTGAACAGATGGTGCAGCTCCGCTGCGGGATTATCCTTGATCACCCTGTTTTCTGCGTCGTCGCTCATGCGACAGACTCCAATGTTTCGGTGTCCTCGCCCACTGCATTCGCTGCGCCCGGTACTTCCTTAAGCAGGGATCGAACCTCAGCAGCCGACAGCTCAAGGCGCTGAGCAATCTCCGGCACGGCGACCCGCTCACCCTTCATGCCAGCCACCACGCGCGCCTGTGCTTCCTTGGCCCGCGCCGCCTCCTGCTCCGCCTTGGCTCGAATCTCCGCGATGCGCTGCTCGGCCGTCTCCATGATCTGCTCGGCCTCGCCCTGGGCGACAAAGAACTCTTCACCCAGCTCTAGCAACCGCCGCTCCCGGGCCATCGACTCCGCGGCCGCCCGGCGGGCTCGTTCCCGCGCCTCAGTCTTCGTCGCACTCTTACGCTGCGCCATCACCACTCCTTCACATCTGCAACACCATTCCCTTCCATTGAACACCAATCCCGCCCTAACGGTCATAGACCAACTTCTTCACGCGGACCCGTTCCGCCGGCCGAGCCGGCGGTGCGCAAGAGGGCGCCTATCCGGCGGCAGTGCTGTGAGCTGTGGTGGGGGCTGTGGATCGCCTCCGAGATTCATCCTCCGGTCTCTCCGCCGGGCCCACAGCCCCCACCACAGCTCGTGCAGGGTGTCCACATGAACAGCACATGTGGACACCCTGGTGCGGTTGCACCCAATCGACCTGGAGGGTGGACAGCTGATGCAACTTTTCGTGTCCTCGTTCCTCGTCCGCTTTATGGCATCACCTGCCCACACTCCAGGTCTCGTGGGTACAACCGCGTCACTTTCGTGACGGACAGCCTGGGTCGCTCCGACCCGATGACTCGCAAGCTCGCATCGGTCCTTCACGCCCTGCCAGACCGTCACACCTCATGCATCATTGATAAATGAGGATGAAAACGCGATAGATTGCTTCTGTGATGACCGTCCACAAGCTCAGCGCTGGGGACGGTTATGCCTACTACACGTCCGAGGTCGCCTCCGCTGATGAGCTGCGCGCTGAGGGCCGGGAGCTGGGTGACTACTACACCGTGGAGGGGATGCCTCCGGGGCAGTGGGTGGCCCACTCCGAGGCCCTGCTGGGGGTCTCCGGGGAGGTCACCGAGGCGCAGATGGCGGCCCTTTTTGGGGAGGGCATCCGCCCGGATGCGGACCGTATCCTGGCCGCCGGCGGCACCGAGGCCGACGTGGCCCTGGGGCAGAAGTACCACCGCTATGCCAGTGCTGACACGGAGCTGACCCGGCGCCTGGATGAGGAGATCGCCCGGCACGAACGCACCACTGGGGCGGCCCCGACCCGCGAGGAACGCCAAGCCATTCGCGGCCGTGTCGGTGGCCAACTGTTCCGCGAAACACACGGCCGTGACGTGCGGAACAAGGAGGAGCTGGGCCGGTTCATCACGGCTCAGACCACCCCGAAGCAGCAGACCGTGGCCGGTTATGACCTGGTGTTCTCCCCGGCGAAGTCCGTCTCCCTGCTCTGGGCTCTGGGCGGGGACGAGGCCCGCAAGGCCGTTGAGGCAGCGCACAACGAGGCCATCGCGGAGACACTGAGCTTCCTGGAGCAGGAGGGTACGTACACCCGGCGCGGCCGCAACGGCGTGCGGCAGATCGACGTCGAGGGCGGGTTGGTAGCCACCCAGTTCCGACACTACGACTCCCGGACCGGGGACCCGCAGCTGCACGATCACGTGGTGATCGCCAACAAGGTCAAGGGCGCGGACGGCAAGTGGTCCTCCCTGGACGGGCGCACCCTGTACCGCATGAACGTGGCCGCCTCGGAGACCTACAACGCCAAGGTGATGGAGAAAGTCACCGCTTCCCTGGGGGTCGCCACTACGCCGCGCATGGCTGGTGGGAACGAACCGATCTATGAGATTGCCGGGGTGGACCTGGACGCGATCCACCACGCCTCCTCCCGCCGGGCCGACATTGCCGGGACCTTGGAACGGCTGCACGCGCAGTTCACCGACCGCCACGGCTACGCCCCCAACGCCAAGCAGAAGATCGCCCTGGCCCAGCAAGCCACCCTGGAGTCGCGACCGGCGAAGAAGTCCGCCCGGCGCCTGTCCGAGCTGGTCGATGAGTGGGGCAAAGAGTACGGGCAGCAGGTCAAGATGCCGGTCGGGGAGGACTTGTTGGCCCACGTGCGTGCGGCCGCCACCGGCCTGCCGACCGGCCCGGACACGGCGCAGATCGACGTCTTCGAGCACGCCCGCCTGGTCGTCCACGAGCTGTCGCAGAAGCGGGCCACTTGGAGTGTGAATCACGTCCACGCCCAGACCCGCCGGCACTTGAAAGAGGCCATGATCGGGCGCACGGTGCCCGATGAGCTGGTAGCCGCGGTGGTCCGGGAAGCCACCAGCACGCACAGTTTGTCGGTCACTCCGACCGCTGATGTGCCGCGCCTGGCGGAGTTCACCCGGGCCGATGGCACGAGCCAGTTCGTGCGCTCCGACGCCGCCGTGTTCACATCCCGTGAGGTCCTGGAGACGGAGCACCAGGTGCTCGCCGCCGCCCAGCGCACCGTCATCCCCGCCGTCTCTACTCAGACCTTTGACGAGGTGCTGGCCGCCCACACCGGCCCACTCAGTGAGGGCCAGGTGGCCCTGGCCCGGGCCTTCGCCACTGACGAGAAGCTGCTGAGTTTGGGCATCGGCCCGGCCGGTGCCGGCAAGACCACTAGCCTCTCCCTGGTCGCTGATGCTGTCCGTGCGACCGGCGGAAACGTCGTCGGCTTGGCTCCCACGGCTGCTGCCGCTGCCGTCATGTCGGAGGACATTGGAGCGCAGGCGACCACGATTGACGCCTTCCTGATCGCTCACCGCACCGGGCGCACCGGGGCGGCCCAGCTACACGCCGGGGACGTGGTGATCCTCGATGAGGTGGGCATGGTCACCACGCCCAAGCTGGCCGAGCTCGTGAGCGTGGCGGCCCGGCACGGGGCCGTGGTGCGCGCCATCGGGGATGACCGCCAGTTGGGCGCCATCGGTTCCGGTGGGGCGCTGCGGCTGCTGGACAATGAGGTGGGAGCGACCCGCCTGGAGGCCGTGCACCGCTTCCGCGCGCACGGTGAGGCGGCCGCGTCTTTGGCACTGCGTGAGCCGCCCGCGGCCGGGGCGGACGTCCCGTGGGCCTGGTATCTGGAGAACCGCCGGGTGGTCGCCGGGGACACCGAGGCCATGACCGACACCGCACTGCGCGCGTGGATCACCGACACCCAAGCGGGCAAGCGGTCCCTGCTGATCGCCACCGACAACACCACCGTGACCGACCTCAACGCACGGGCTCAGGCCGCCCGGATCGCCACCGGGCAGCTCGATGCGTCCGGGGATTCTGTGGTGCTGCGCGACGGGCTGACAGCCCACACCGGGGACGTGGTGGTGACCCGACGCAATGACCGGACCTTGCAGCTCAACGGCGGCAAAGACTTCGTGAAGAACAACGACGTGTGGACCGTGGAGAAGGTTGGGGCGGACACCGCCACGCTGTGCCACACCGGCCACGGCGGCAAGATCACCCTGGACGCCGACTACCTGGCCCAGCACGGCCAGCTGGGTTACGCGGCGACGGTGCACCGCGCCCAGGGCGCGACCGTGGACACCGCCCACGCCATCGTGGATGCATCCACCGACCGGGCCGCCGCCTATGTGGCCGCCACCCGAGGACGGGAGAGCAACCAGCTCTATGTCGCCCTGAGCGAGGGACAGTCCCGGGACGAGGTGCTGGAGAGCATCGCCGGCGCCTACGACCGGAACCTCTCGGCCCACGAGACGGTGGCCGCCGAGGCCATGCGCAACGGTGACGTCGCCACCCTGGGCGAGGTCTACCGCGAGACCG
This sequence comes from Kocuria sp. CPCC 205231, assembly GCF_040980965.1. Taxonomy (NCBI): domain Bacteria; kingdom Bacillati; phylum Actinomycetota; class Actinomycetes; order Micrococcales; family Micrococcaceae; genus Kocuria; species Kocuria sp. CPCC 205231. Next base: position 35,704 of record NZ_JAVKPP010000014.1, read on the forward strand.
CCGACGCGGCGTGGACGGCCAAGACCCGTGCGATGGCCGTGGACGCCATGGGCGCGGACAAGGCCGCGGACTTCACCGAGACCGAGGCGTGGGACGCGGTGGCCACCCACCTGCGTGCTACCCAGCAGGCCGGCATGGACCCGGCCGAACTGTTGTCGCGGGCGGTGAACCAGCGCGGCTTTGGCGGGGCGGAGGACCCGGCCGCGGTGCTCGCGTGGCGGCTGAAGCAGCAGATCGAGGCCGCCCAGCGAGTCCTCGACAACACCGACCGCCGGCCCCTGGGCAACCTCACCGACGAGCACCTGGAGCGGCTGGCTGAGCGCACCACGGCCGCCCAGAATTCGCCCCAGGTCGAGGACCCACAATGGGCATCACACCCCTATGCCTGGATGCCCTCCGCCCAGCTGGCCGAGGCGAAGGCCAGCGCGGAGGCCGAGAACCTGGCGCTGCCTCCCGAGCTGTGGGACTCCACCACATCACTGCACCTGGACTGGGCAGCCCGCACGATGGGCGCCGAACTAGAGCGCCGGGCAGGTCTGTCCCCGGAACAGGCGGCGGTCGAGCAGATCGCCCGCGGAGAGCGCACCCGCACCGACACGGACGTGTCGATCGGGGAGGCGATCGCCGCCGAGCAGCAGGTGCGGGCCGTGGCCGCCAAGACCCTGCCACCGGCCCCGGTGGCGGACGGGCGACGGGTGAGCGAGGACCTGGCCCCCACCCCGCTGATCACCGACGCCCAGGTGCCGGTGCAATACCGGGAGCAGCTGGAGCGGCTGCGCACCCGCATGGAGGAGCGCGTCATGGTGCGCGGTGCCGAACTGGCCGAGAACCGCCCCGAGTGGACTTCGGCCCTGGGCCCGGTGCCGGCCAAGCCGACCAAGGCGGCCGAATGGCACCAGGTCGCCGCTGAGGTCGAGGCGTACCGCAACCGCTACAACATTCCCGCCCACGAGACCGCGCTGATCCCCCAGGCCCACCAACAGGACCCGGTGGCGGCCGCGCTGGTGGCTCGCGCCACCGCGCTGCACAAGCACTCCGCCCTCACCACCGCCGCCCCGCAGACCCCGGAGCAGATCCGGCAGGCCGTCGATGAGGCACACGTGGCCGAGCGGGTGCGCACCACCCCGGCCCCGGCGCAGGAGGCCGCAGAGACGCTGCGCGCCACTCGTGGACAGGCCGCCGATCCGTTGCCGGCACCGCAGGCCCGGGAGGCCGCGGTCACCGAAGCCGCCAAGGCCCCGGTAGCCGAGGAGACCCGGCGGCTGCTGACCAGGGAGGAGCTGATCGCCCACGTAGTGGCCCAGCACCGGGCCCAGACCCAACAGGCCACCCCGACCACCGATGCAGCTGCCCCCCACGAGCCGGCGACCCCCACGCCGGCTACTCAGCAGAAGGAGCCCACCGTGTCCGAGAACGCCCAGAACGACGCCGCCAGGAAGCCCATGAAAACTGACCTGGAGCGCAGCCAAGCCGAGGTCATCAAGCGCTTCAAGGCCGCTAATCGTGTCGAGCAGAAGTCCCGCCGGCAGGAGGAGAACGCCGCGGCAACGCGCCATGCGGCTGACCGCATTCGCCGCGACGGTGGCCGCAGCCTCTAAGCAACCACACCCACTGAGGGCAATCATTTAGGAGGCCCGCCAGGGCCGAGGAAATGTGCGGCAGCCCTTGTTCGGGAATGCCAGTGGCCGGGACCCCTGGGAAGGAGGGACCCCGGCCACTGTGGGACAGCGCACGAGTGCCTGTCCCCTGGAGGGGAGCAGGGCGCCTACTGGGAAGGGACGGCGACCTGCCCCAGGTCTATGTGGTCACCACGACCAGTCGGCAGGAGGATGCTCACAGGCCAGCGTGCGGCGGAAGCTTTTCTCGACGTGGGAGGTCCCGCACTCCCCGAAGGGACCGCGTTTGGTGAACAGCACGGCAGCGTGGCGGTCGAAGTGATTGGTCCACCAAGCCGACATGCCACCACCGGCCTGACACACCATCCACTCCTCATAGAGTGACTTGAATCGGTCCACGGCTTCCGTGTGGGCCCACCACTGCGGGCACCAGCGCATGGCCTGGTTCATGTCCACGGACTCCACCCGTGCCACCAACTGCTCCACCCACTCCACGAACTCCTCCGGGGTGAACTGCTCGCCGGTCTCTGCTTGCTGTTCGCTCATGAGCGCTGTCCTTCCGTGATCCGCTCCAGCACTGGGGTGATGCGGGCTTTCAGGTCCTTGTCCTCGAACCACCGCACGGTGCGCACGATCGTGCCGCCCCCGGTGGAGGTCTTCACCCAGGCGTGCCCAGCCGGCAACTCCGAAAGCTTCGAGACCGGCATGATGTCGCGCTGCTGAGTCTGCACTGACCGGGAGGCGACCCCCCGGGAGGTGGAGGTGCTGCGCACCTTCGCGTCATAGGTGCCGATGAGCTTGCGCAGCGACTCCAGGAACTCCGCGTCATCGGAGCCGCCGCCGTAGACCTTCACCGCGGCCGCCGACCACAGCGTGTCCCACCCGGTGCGGGCGAGCATGTCCACGCCCTGGCCCTTGGTCTGGAAGTAGGCGGAGACCACAATGCCCATGGAACCGAAGTAGGAGTACCACTCGGGCAGCTGCTTGAGTTTCACCACGTTGCCGACCTCATCGAGGTCGGCCACCAGGGGCACCGGCAGCCGGCCCCCAGCACGGCGGGCGGCGTGCTGGGCGGCGGTGACCACCGCGTAGACCAGCGTGGAGACGAACGCCGCCCCGGAACCGGCAGCGTCTTGGGTGAGCAGGATCAGGGTGTCCTTGCTGGTGGCGAAGCGGTGCGGATCGAACACCGGCACCCCCGGGGTGGGAGTGGTCCAGGCCAGCAGCTCGTCATGGACCAGCGCCGAGGACATGCGCTGGGCACTGGCAGCCACCGACCCACGAGTGTCCTCGGGCTGATCCCCCATGCCCTCCAACGCCGCGGCCGGGCCGGTGTGCCCGGCCTGTTTCAACAGCTGGGCCGGTTCCATGAACGCGGCCGAGGACACCCAGCGCAGCACGTCCGCCAGCGTCTTGCCGCTCTTGGCCGCGGCCAGCAGGCACCAGGAGAGGTAGTCGCGGCCCTGGGAGTCGAACTGCGGATCACCCTTGCCGCCGGCCGACCCGGCGGCGGAGGCCGTCTGGAAGATCGAGGCGACTTCCCCGGCGGAGACCGTATCGGTGACGGTGGCCAGGAGATTGAAAATCATGGCCGGGCGAGAGCTGTCGCGCCAGATGCGCTGGGGGTCGAACAGCCACACGGTGCTTCCCGTAGTGGTGCGGGCGGCCAGGACCTCGGCCACCCCGTCGACCTTGTTCGAGGTCATCACGAATGCCCCCGGCGCCTCGGTGGCGTGTCGGATGACCTGGGAGGTGGTCTTGCCGCGCCCGGTGCCCCACACGTGCGCGGAGCACTCTCGCCAGCCCTGATAGACCGGGTTCTTGCCCACCAGCCCGATGGTCAGCCCCGGGCCGATGTTCTTGGCCTCGGGGTGCAGCCGGTGAGCCTCCGTGGTGCGCGCCGCAGCCATCGCCGGGTTGATCCGCCCCGGGGGACTCATCCGCCGGGCGGCCTCCTGCGTCTTGGACGGGGTGCGGGTGCCCCAGATCATCAGTGCGGCCACACCGACCACCACCTCCAGGCCCACGAGGAAGGTGGCGGCCACCGGCCAGTCCACCACCCCGGTCGCCAGCTGGATGCCCAAGGTGAACGGGTTCCACGGCAGATCCCCGGCCACCGGGGTCAGCACGTCTCCGAGGTGGACCAGGCCGACCGCACCCATCACGGCGGTGAACAGGATCAGCACGCCGATAAAGCTCTTGTTCTGGTCGTTGTTCATGCGTTCACCCGGGCTTGTGCGACCGCCCAGGCGGCGTTGGTGTCGTGCACCCGTAGCTCCCCGGCGGTGAGGTTTGTCTGGAACGGCACCCCGGGGGCCTCCCCGGTTTTGAGCATGAACCGGCCTCGGCCAGGCGGGGGCGAGGTGCGCCCGGTCTTGGGGTTCACCGAGCCCTCGGCCGACCAGGCCACCAGCAGCGCCTTCTCCTGCTCGGAGAGCGGGAACACGGTCTCCAGCATCCCCATCTCGTTCTGGGCGAGTCCGCCGAGGACCTTCATGGAGGAGCGCTCCATGAACCCGGTGGCGATCTTGGTCAGCTCCTCGGTGCTCAGCTGGAGGTCTTTCATGGAGTGGGTGATCAACAGCTGACCCAACCCCTTGGTGCGGTTGAGCCGGGTGATGCCGTCGATCTGGTGGACCAGCAGCTCGGAGGCGCGCAGGGCCTGCCAGAGCTCGTCCATGATCATCAGGTGGTGGCGTTCTTCCATCAGCCCGGCCTCGGCCAGGGTCTTGGCTGCGGAGATCCCGGCTTGGGCGTAGGACCAGCACACGATCTGCACCGCCGCCCGCAGGTCCAACAACGTCTCATCAATGGCCGACAGATCGAAGTCCACTGACTGATCAATCTCCATTTCCTCGGAGGTCTGCCGGCAGAACACGTCCCCGAACGGCCCGTGCGCCCCCAGAGCGTTGAGGCCGGCCAGCAGGTTGCGCACCTGCCCCCGATAGGAGGTCTCGTCATCGACCAGGATCGCGGCCATAATCGCCGGGCGGGCCGCGGTGATCACGTCCACCACGTCTTGGATGATCGGCTGCCGGCCCTGGGCCTCGGCGTGCTCGGCGGCCTCGGTGATCGCCATCGACAGCACCGTGGGCTCCTGCTGCCGAGCATCCAACGGTGCCTTGAACACCAGCTCCAGCAGCCCGGTCAGCGCATTGAGGCGGCGGCTGTGAATCTCCGCCCGCATCTGCCGCTGCAACGCCTCAGGCAGCTCACCCAGCCGGCGCCACAACGGCCCGGCATCCAAGGGATTGATCGACCCCACACCAGGAGCCACCCGGATGACCTGACCGCCCACCTCGACGGTGAGCCCGGCCAGGTCCGGCTTCACATCACTGGCCCCGACGAACAGGAACCCCTGGTCCACCAGGGCCAGGGCCATGCGCACGGCCACCGAGGACTTCCCTCGGGCCTGGAGCCCGAGGATGAAACAGGAGGGGGAGGAAATGATGCCCCGCAAAAACAGGTTGATCGGGTCCCCGCACACCACCGAACCATTGAGCTGGTTGCGCCCCAGCACCGCCCCCACCAACGGGGAGGAGGTCCCCACGGCAAAGGGCCACAGCCCGGCCGTCTGATTGGAGGTCGCGGTGAACTCCGGGGGTGCCTCCACCCAGGAATTCATCCCGCCGTGGGGCACGTCCATGCCTTTCTCCGTGAGCTCCCGCAACTGCCCGGTGCCGGCCGCAGTGGACCGGCCGAAGACCTTGTTGAGGACCGCATCGGTGAGCTGGTCGAAAACAGACATCACAGCGCCTTTCGCACATCAGCCGGAATCGTGGCCACGGCATCGGGCACCACACCTAAACCGAGGTTGAACGCGAACGCCGCATCGTCGTTGTAGTCGCACTCCCGCAACCCCAGCTGCACCCCCTGGGAAGCGTTGCGCCGCAACGTGGCCGCCACCCGCGGCAATTGCTCGGGACGCTCCACGGTGGCGGTGACCACGATCGAGAACCGCACCAGAGACGCACCCTCGGCCTGCTCACGCTCGGCCTTCCGCGCCTTCTCCAGGGCGATGAGCTGGGAGCTGGTGGGCCGGCGGTTCTTCTGGTTCGCCGCGAACTGCGCGTTCGTCAACGACTGCTGCACCTGGGTGGCCGACTTGTCCGGGGACTGCGGCCGGTAGAACACCGTCACCCGCTTCTGCAGCATCTCCGCGTTCGGGGCCAGGAGGGCCACCAGGGCGTTCTCCCGGAAGGTGCCGGCCGGCGGGCGCCACATCTGCCACGACTTCGACACCACCCCACCGTGCTCATACCGGCCCGGAGAACCCACCACCCGGGCCGCCGAGGGGCCGACCTCCTCCCACCGCAGCCCGGTGCCGGCCTCCGACAGCCGGGCCTTCTCGACGGCGGCCGCCGCCAGGGGGTTGTAGGCGACATAGGTCTGGTCGATCAGGTCGTGTTCCTGCATCAGCGACACCGACCCCGCCCCGGCCTGCTCCAGCTGCTCCAAGAACCCACTGAGCAGCGAGGACACGTCCGTGGCCAACTCCTCGGCGGTGCGCTCGGGCACGCCCTCACCCGCGTTAGCTCGGGCGCTGAACGTGAGCGCGATCCACTGCTCCAGCTTGGGCACGTCCTGGTTGAGGTTGGCCACCACCTCGTCCATCGTCGCCCGGGCGAAGGCCGGCACCGACTGGGACCCCGCCTGAGCCCGGCCCACGGCCACCGCATCGGGCAGCCGCTCCCCCGGATCGGTCGTGGACTGGGTGGTGACCGAGACCTGCACCAGCTCGGTGTTCGACCCGGCGTCACGCTGGAACGCCGCCCAGGTGCCCACCATCCGGTCCACCCGGTCCTGGTCCAGCAGCCCCAGCCCGGAGGAGTTGGCGATGACGAACACCGTGCCGGTCTTCAACTTCGGGTGCCACAGCATCACCCCGCGGTGCCCGAACAGGTCGGTGAAGGACACCGGCTCGGTCGCCGCCAGCACGCCCGGGGCGCGGAAGGACCCGTCCGGGATCTGCGAGGTCGGACCGGCTTTGTAGGTGGTGCGGTTGCGCTTCTCCGCCTGGGCGAACATGCTCCGGGCGATCCAGCGTTCGGGCTTGGAGCGGCCGTTGCGGTCCTTGGAGCCGAGCACGGTGGCCATGATGAACGCAGCCACGGCGATGCCGGCGGCCACCCAGATCTGGGAGGCCATGATGAACAGGAACACCAGCACCGATCCGACACCGAGGACCACGGTGGAGGCCATCGAGAACCCCAACAGCCCGGCCGTCTTGTCCTCGGCGATGTTGCCGTACTGCCGCACGATCACCTGGTTGCTACTCACAGATCCTCACCACTTTCGATGGATTGCTCAGCGTCCCGGACGACTTCCCGTAGCCCGAATTCGATCCGTTGGCCGTTGACCAACGGTTTCTTGGCGCCTGTGGCCGAGGACCCTTCCCCGGCCGGGTGTCCAGTCGGCTCGGCACCATTGGTCGGAGCCACCGGCTCGGCACCGGTCGGCCCCGCCGCCTCGGATGCCCCACCGGCCGTTGCCGGGGACGGGCTCGAGCTCTGCACGTTCTCAGCACCCGAGGCCCCGCCGGTGCCGGCGGCACTGCTGGGGGCGGCACCCGTGCTCGGGGTCTGCACGTTCTCCGCGCCCGAGGCCCCACTGGTCGTGGTTCCTGGTGCGGAGGTAGGAGCTGCACCGGTTGCGGTGCTCTCCACGTTCTCGGCACCGGCCGGCCCACCGGCTGAGGAAGACCCACCACCAGGCGCGCCAGCAACAGCCGATCCCGGCGCCCCGGTCGTATTGGAGGCACCGCCCCCAGCACCCGAGGCACCCGAACCGGCGCCAGCGCCCGAGGCACCCGAACCGGCGCCAGCGCCCGAGGCACCGGCCCCGGCAGCTCCAGCGCCACCGGCTCCAGCACCCGCAGCGCCTCCGGCCGCTCCAGCACCAGCAGCGCCACCGGCCGCTCCAGCGCCAGCAACTCCAGCAGCGCCACCGGCCGCTCCAGCACCGGCAGCACCACCAGCAGCTCCGGCACCGGCCCCGGCAGCACCACCGGCCCCGGCAGCTCCGGCACCCGCGGCGGCTGCCCCGGCGGCGGCGGTGCCGACACCTGCGGTGAGTGCGCCGATGGCCACGGCACCACCGAGCATCGCCAGCCCACCAGCACCCATGCCGCGCGGACCAGCGCTGACGGCCGGGACCATCACGCGGGCCAGTGCGGGCATCGACAGGCAAGCGGAGAAGATGATCACGGTGCCGGTGAGCAGGGTGATCACATGGTTGGCCACCTCACCGTCACCGGTACCCCTGATCCCGTTCATCAGCGCCAGCCCGAAACCGTAGAGCACGGCCGCGACCGGCTTGAACAGGATCACCGAAATCAGCCAACCCACCGCTTTGTCGAACGCCTTGCGTCCCCGCTCCGTGGTCGAGGCCGCAGCGAAGATCGGCAGCAGCCCGCACAAGGCTCCGGCCACCCCGTAGGAGAAGATCACCAGGGCCGCGTTGAGGATCGCCCCGAGGATGGCGAAGGGAGCCAACACGATCAGGATTCCAGCGGTGGTCAACGCCATCTTGGACCCGGTCACGGCGTCCAGGTCCATCGACTGTCCCAGCCCGTCCCGGGCCGCGTTGCCGGCGATCGTATCCACCAGCCACGGGGCCACCTCATCGGTAACCGCCAGCGACAGTGCCACCATCGACACCGCCAACCCGGACACCACCACGGTGCGGATCAGACCCATCACCAGGTTCTCCGCCGACTCCCGGTTGTGGTCCCGAGCGATCTTGATGACAGCGAAGGCGGTGCCGATGATGCCGGCGACGCCGACGAAGGTCGTGGTGGCAGTCTGCACCCGCTCGGTGGCCGATCCGGCGCCCATTGCCGGTGCGCCGATATTCAGCCACCAGGTGCCCACGAAATCGAGCATGGTGGTGAAGATCTCGACCAGCCACCCGGCCATGAACAGGATCAGCTTCTCCACCGTGTCCCCGGCGATACCGCTGGCGAGGTCTCCGAGCAGTCCCATTAGACCTTGGGCCCCCACTCGATGTAGGGCTGGCCCTGGTGGAGGTCGGCCGTCATCATCTTCGTGCCCGAGGCCGGGTCCAGCTTCCAGTCCCCGTCCTCCCACACCAGGTCAGCCTGAGCGAGGGCTTTCTGCTCCAAGCCGTTGCCCGAGGGGAAGGAATAGACCAGCTGGTAGGAGGCGACCTCATCGGTGTAGTTGAGCTGGGAGTAGCCGAGCAACGTGGACGAGGCCGTTGTGGTCCCGTCGTCGCCCTGCTCCAGTCCGTCGCGGATGCGCTGAGCTTTTTCCTCGATCTGGTCGCGGTTGGGACCTTCCACCATTGCTACCTCCACGTCCTCCGCGGCCTCCTCGCTCAGCGAAGGGTCTAAGGCCATCGCGTAGGTCGCCGCAGCCATCAGCGCCCCGGCCTCGGAGTGAGCGAAGCCGACTCGCAGCCCCGAGTCACGTCGTTCGCAGCCGCCGAACTCCGGGGAGGAGGGCACCACGCTGTAGCCGGCGGCCACCCAGTCCAGGACCTCGGGGGCCTCATCGGCCACCGAGGAGGTGTCGGTGCTCAGCTGCGCCTGGCAGTCCCAGGCGAAGTCCTCCCCGGAGGCGGGGGCAGCCGCCTCGGCTTCCCCCTGGGTGGGGGCGGTCGAGGCAGCGGGGGCCTCGGGGGCCTGCACCTCATCGGGGGTAGTGAGGTTGCGGATGGTCACCCCGGCCACCGCGACCAGCAGCAGGACCAGGGCGATCAGGGCCGGGCCGAACCAGCGGGGGCGGGTCCGGGTTGTGTCGTTGTCGTTCGTGGCCATCGGGGGGTTCTCCCTGTCGTTATTGTGCCGGTTGAGGATCGGGGGCGGCTCAGCCGCCGGTGATCATGTTCCAGATCGCCCCGGCCGCCCCGAGCAGGGCGGCGGCGACCAGCGGCCACACCGGGGCCTCGACCTCATCACCGCGGCGGCGGTTCCGCCCGGCCGTGACGAGTCCGAAGATGAAGTAGACGAACAGCACCAGGCCGGCGGCCCAAAGGATCCAGCCCAGGATCATGGTCACGTTCTCCATCCCCGGGGGCTGGGTGGGAGTCGCGTTGATGGCCGGGATCATCAGGGCGTTGAGGGTGTTGACGAACATTGGGGGGTTCCTTTCTCAGTGCCCGGTGTGGGCGATTTTTTCGATCTTCCGCAGCACGGTTTTCAGCCGGGTGCTGGAAGGGCTGGGGGTGACGCCGACCTCGCGCCACGACGACTCATAGGGGACCGTCATGGCCACCGGGAACATGCGCGCCACACTGCGGGCGAAGGACAGGGTGGGTTTGGTGATCCGGTTCTTGGGCCGGTCGTGGACGATGACCAGACCGACCAGCTCATAGGGCAGCTGCCCGGTGGCGGACTTGCGCGCCAGCTGGGCGGCCGCTTCCAGGGAGGACGCGCTGGTGGAGCACACCAGCAGCGCACGTCCCGCCCATTCCGGTTCCTGCACGGCCGCGTCCACGATCGCCTCGGAGCACAGCCCGGCCAGCGTGGAGGTGCCCACCCCGCCGGAGGCACCGACGAGCCACAGCGTGGCCGGGGTGACCTCCACCGGGGCCGCCGGCTCCTCCTTGGGCACTGGTTCCTCGGCCAGGGCCTGCTGGAGGTTCTGCGGGCCGCGGATGGAGTCTCGGGACCCGAGGATCGGGTCCTCCTCCATCGGGTCCTCCTCCTCGATCACCTCGGGGGCGGCGACGAAGGGGTTGCGGGGACTGTCCACGATCACAGTCCCTCCCGCACTGCTGCCCCGGCGCGCAGCCAGGCCCGGCGGGTGGCCGGGGTCATCGCGGAGAACCGCACCCGGCCCTCCACCAGCGCCCGGTCATAGGGGATCGTGGCCACGGCACGGGCGTAGGGGGCGAATTCCTTGGCCAGTTCCTTGGCCTTGGTCTTCTGGTGGCTGGGCTCGCAGCACAGCACCACCACCACCGCGTTGCGGGCGAGGTCCTGGGCGTGGGTGTCTCCGGCGTGCAGGGCGGCCAGCACCCGGGAGGCACCCTCGGCGGCGTCATCGACGGACTTTACCGGGATCACCACCTGATCGGCGTGGCCGATCATCGCCTGCCAGTTCGCCCCGCGTTCGGTGTTGCCCGAATCCATCACGATCGCCCGGTAATACTTCGCGGCCACCGCGTGCAACCGGTCCACCTCGTCCCCGGTGACCATGTGCCGCTCCTGGTCCCCGGAGCGGTCATCGGAGCGCAGCACGTCGTAGCGGTCCGCGGGCTGGTGGTGGACGTAGCCCAGCAGGTCACCGGCCCGGGCATCGGAGGTCATGAAGTGCTCGGTGCGTCCCAGCAGGTCCACCACGGTCGCCTCATGGCCGGCGTCGAAGGTGCGCCAGCCGAGTGAGCCCAGGGAGTTGTTGTTGTCCCAGGCCAGCACCCCGCCACCGGACAGGCGGGCGAACACGGCGGCCAGGCAGATCACCGTGGGGGTCTTGCCGGCCCCGCCCTTGGGGTTCAGGACCGCGATCGTGCGCGGGCCCGCCCAGTGGGCGGAGACGGACGCCTCGTCCTGACGCTGGCTCAGCTCCGCGGCCGAGGGCGCCAGGCTCAGGCCCAACTGGTTCAGCGTCCCACGCCAGCCGTGCTGGGCCGGGGCGTCCACCTCGGGGCGGTCCACGAAGGAGGGCAACGACTCCCGCCGGCTACCAGTCGTCTCGGACTCCGCCACCGCCCGGGCGGTGGACGGGCGGCCGCCGAGGAACGGATTCGGTGCCGTGGCACCGGCCGCAGCCGGTGCAGCGGGGGCCTGCTCCTCCGCCGCAGCCGCCGCCGGGACGGTCTCCCCCGACGCCGGCTCTACCGGCTCAAGCTCGGCAGCAGACACCGGCTCCACCGGGGCCGACACCACCGATTCCACGGCAGGCACCGACGCGGGCTCAGCGGACTCGTCCGGCTCCACCGGGGCCGAGGACTCGACGGTGGCCGGCGCCGGAGCCACACTTTCCTGCCGGGACGTTCCATCAGCGCCGACCAGGAAGGTGCGGGACCCGGAGGGGTCTTCGATGTGCAGCTGCATGTCCTGGCTGGTCTGTTCCGCCAGGGTCTTTGCCGTAGCCATCACTGCCCGCCGGGCATCGCCCACGGTGGAGTGATTCTCACGGGTGATCTGCCCGGCGGTGTCCAGCTCCACAGCACCGGTGGAGTCGATCGTGGCGGTCATTCTCATCAGGGGGTCTCCTTGGCAGTGGGGGTAGGGCTCGCAGTCGATGAAGTGCTGGCAGTGGGGCTGGCTGTGGGGGTGGGACCGGTCTTGACAAGGGCGTAGAGGGAGCCATCGGTGGACCCGTCCACCCGTGTCAGGGCCATGCCGTTGTCCGTGATGACGTCGGGCACCGCCGCCTGGTCAGCCCTGGTGGTCGCCTCGGTCGCCCCGTCACGGGTGACCTGGAGCTGCTTGCCGTTGTCAGTGACCCAGGCGTAGCCGGCGGCCAGCTTGGCTTGGCCATCGAGGCGGTGGACAGCGGTGGCTTCCACATCGACCAACACCGCCGAGGCCAGCAGCAGCCCGTGGACCCGATCGGCCTGCACCGTGGAGGTGGTGATCTGGGTGCCGTCGAGTTCGCGCACCGCGATCTGCTTCACCGCAGTCGCATCGGTGGCCTCATGGACTTCGTAGAACCCGACGATCGTCTGCTTCCCGTCCTTCCACGCCGCCACCACCCGGCCCTCCACGCTGCCGAGCACAGCGGTCAGCTCCGCACCCTTAGCCGGGGCCGGCAAGGTCGCCGGCTTAGGCAGGGCGGCCGAGTCGGTGCCGACCCGCCACACCTTCCCGGCCTTGGCGTCGGCGGCGATCAGGTCCTCCCCCTGGGCCTCCAAAGGCTTAGCGGCCGCCGGCACCACCCGCGAGACGGTGGACCCGTCCGCTCTCACCAGCAGGGATCTCTTGGTGGGCAGGTCCAGTCGGGGCCCGGTGCCCCCGTCCAGGACCACGGTGGCCTCCTGTGGGACCTCGACCCGGATCGGGGCCGAGGAGTCGGGCGTGAACAGCACCAGCTCCTTGCCCGTGGCGGCCGCCAAACGGGTCTGCCCGTCCGCGGTGAACACCGCCAGCTGGGTCACGGTGAACGGTGCGCTACGGCTCCACTGCTCCACACCCGTGGTCGGATCGTGGCCAATGAGCTTGCTGCCCTCGACACTGACCGGGCGGCCTTCCCAGTCCAGGACCGCCTTGACCTGGGACCCGGACATGGGTGTGGCCCAGGCGCCGTAGGTGTCCCATCCGGCCGGGGCCGGCACCGGCAGCTGCGCTGGGGGCGGGGTGTGCACCACCGCGACCGGCTCCCGGTCATCGTCGGTCAGGTTCATCGCCACCGAGGCCCCGGCCATCAATCCCAGAATCCCGACGCTGCCCCAGATCGCCAGGGCACGACGACGCTGGCTCCCAGACCGGGCACCCGCTTTGCGTGTGCTGGCGCTGCTCCCACCCTGCCGTCTGCCGCTACTGGTGGTCGGCCCGGGGCCAGTCGGGGGCTCGTACTCCTCCAGGGTGCCCAGCTCGGCATCCACGACCATCTCGAACACGGACCCGTCCTCGGTGTGACCCTGCACCCGGCATGCCTTCAACCCCAGCCGCCGGCACGCCTCGGCGGCTGCATCAGCGGCCACCTCGTGCGCGGTGGCGGCATCAAGCACCGGATAGGTCAGCACTTCCCCGTTGGCATCGGCCACGATCTGCTCCGCCCCGAAGGCCAGGGTGATCACCGGCCAGGAGTGCACGGCCGGGCTCACGAGGCGACCTCCCCGGCGGGCAGGTCGTGGGACTGGTGGCCCACGACCTCCCAGGCCCCGGAGTGGCGCTCCAGGTAGATCGTCACGTGCCGGGTGCCGGTGCCCTCGGCAGGTTCCCCGTCGCGGCTGGCCCACCGCCAGGTCACCTTGTACGCCCGCACTGCCTTATCGTCAGCGACGTCGCGGGTCACGTCCCCGATCGCCGGCACCGCCTGAGCCCGGCTGTAGGCCCCGTGCTCGGCCGGGCCGAGCCACGCCCCCTGGGAGGAGTTGCGCTCAGGCTCGACCTGCTGCGCTGCCCACTCGTCCGACATGAGCGGCTTGGTGCGGATCGCGGCCGCCGTCTCGGTGCGGTCGCTGGCCGTATCCCAGGAGTGCAGCAGGAGCGCAGCCGCTCGGGCGGTGGAGTCCACATCGGTGCGGTCCACGTCTTGAACACGCGGGAACGTCCCATCCCCGGGCACCTCCGGGGTGGGGAAGCTGCTCGACGTAGGCCAGGCGGCAGGAGACGAGCTGGCCGAGGCCGCCGCACTGGACGGGGCGGACGTCTCCTGGGCCGGGCTGGTCGAGCACGCCACCAGGGGCAGGGCGCACAGGGCCAGGGCAGTGATCAGGTGGGGGCGGCGGCTCATTGGGGCCACGCTCCTTTCTCTCGCAGGATCGGCTCGGGGTCGATGTTGAAGCCCTGATAGGGGAAGACCACGTCGGGGGCGCCAGGCCGGTAGATCTCGAAGTGCAGGTGGGTGGACATGCCGAACTGTCCCCGGTTGCCCTCCACACCGATCACGTCACCGCGGGTGAGCTTTTGACCCTTCTGCACGCCCCAGGAGTTCAGGTGGCAGAAGGCGAACCCGAAATCCGGGTCGTCCCCGTCCTCCTTGGCGATCACGCACCCGTCCGCAGCGTTGAACCCGGTGATCCGCAGATCAGTCGGGGCGATCACCGGTCCGCCGGCACCGGAGCCAGCACCGGGGGTGGCGAAGTCCAGGCCCATGTGGTTCTGCGCCCACGCGGGCACCCCCGGCACGTTGCGCCGCCCGTAGCCGGAGGTGAACTTCCCCCCGGGCAGCGGTGCGGTCCACTCCCCATCCCCCAGGTCCCCGTCCCATGCCTTGCCCCCGGTGGGGGCCTCACATCCGGGCGAGAACTCGATCTGACCACCGGAGATGATCGTCTCCACGTACCGCTCCGTCTCCGCGAACGGCGGCACACCCTTGTGCTGCTGCACCGCTCCAGGCCCGGCGTTGTAAGCAGCCAAGGTCAGGCGCACCAACTGGTCAGCGTCATCACCAGCCAAGGGCTTCACCTCATTGCGCAGCGCTGCCATGTAGCGCCCATAGGCAGGAATTGCGTCCTCGGGATCAGTGACGTCCCCGCCCTGGCCGTAGGCGGCCCAGGTGTCGGGCATGAACTGTGCGATACCCTGCGCCCCGGCGGAGCTGCCGGCGCGGGGGTCCCAGTTGGATTCCTGCTTGAGCTGGGCAGCCGCCACACTCACCGGCAGCCCCGCCGTCTTGGCCGCCTCCTCCACCAGCGGTCCCCAGCCGTTAGGGACGTTGATCACCGCGTCCTCGGAGTCCTCACCGGAGACGACCGTGGAAGGGGTGCAGCCGCCTGCCGATGCCTGCATGTCCGACACCAGCGCGAGGCCGGCGACACCCACCACGGGCACGCCCACAGCCACCACCCCGACTAGTGCCAGAGCAGCGAAAACTAGGCCGGAGGAGCCCTTGGACTCGTCTTCTTCCATGAGCCACCTCCCTTCCCAAAGTGGTCAGCCCAACTACGTGTATTATACACACAAAAGTGGATATAAGACATTCCATGTCCATTAGTCACATAATAAGTTCCCTCCAACGCAGTAGAGCAATATCCCCACGTGAGGGCAATCCGCTTGGGATTAGAGACGGAGTTCAGACAAGATGAACAACATGCCCGCCGTAGTGCGCCCCGAAGGCCAGTCCCCACTCGTGGCTCAGGCCGCCATAGTGTTCGGCAATACCGTTCGACTGTCGATCATCCGTGCGCTCAAAAACGGGCCGGGCCGCCGCGGAGAAATCGTTGAGCGCACCGGATTGGGTGTAGATACCCTCAGCACCCAGCTGCGCGAGCTCCAAGACCTCGGGGTGGTACATGCTGCGGTGATTCCTGGCCGTGGCCGGCCTATGCTCTACAGCCTCAACGAGGCGCGAGTGCAAGAGCTGTATAGCGCCTTGGGTGCCTATGCCCTGGGGGAAGCGTCGACTTAACTGCTGGCGGCAAGCCATCTTGATCATCCTTCCGCGAGCCCCTTCCCGACCTCGCTCGGCTGGACCGCCACTCTGTACCGGCCCAGCCTCGATGATATGTATGCAAATGCGGCTGCCCCAATTGCCCCCGGGGGGTCGCGGTATCGCCCCACGCTAGGGGGAAGGTCGCTGTATCCGGGGGCTCTCGCGGATAAGTGCCAATCCACAGGTGTCCCCTAATCGAGGGACGAGGCGCGGCACAAGGGAGCTGGACTCGTCATGGTTCCAACGGAGTGGATGCGGCTGCCAGTCAGCAACGTGACACGCCCAGCGGCTTCCTAGCGCTAGCAAAAGCAGTGTGAGATGGTGAGCACATGAAGGAGTACACACCCCCCAAGCTGTTCGGGCAGCGCGTCGCACTCAACATGCGCGTGAAGCCTGCTCAGCACCGCCGCGTGGCGGAGCGGGCAGCTGCGCTGGGCCTGTCCCAGGCTGACTATGTGGGTGCTCTGGTTGATCGTGACTATGGGCTGCCGAACCTGATTGACGACCGGCAGAACCAGGACAAGGACCAACTACCTCTTGACCATTAAATGACTGACGGCCCGCCGTGGTGGGCGGGCCGTCTAAGTCAATCAGCTGTCGCTAGTTTGGCGACCGGGGACAGCTGGTTCAACAGCTAACTGAATCGAATCTGTCATGAACCCAATACCAGGGGACTGTTGTGCCCCTTAGTGTAGCCGAGACGCGTCACCATGTGGAGTCCTCCCGGCTCCGTGCCGCCGACGTGACGTTGGCCGCTGACCTGCCAGAACGTCAGCACCTCCAAGAGTTCCCGTCGCGTACCCGTCGTGTGCGGGTGGAGCATGAGCAGTCCAAGGCCGTCGTGCTGCGGGCTGTGCCCACGGGGTGCCAGCTCGCAAAGCACGTCGCCGCCTGGCGCCGAGCCGTGCTGGAGCACCCCAGCCTGGAGGTGATCCGTGCCGATGCCCGGGCGAACCTGCTGGCCGTGGTGGAGATCATCTGCCGCCAGCAGGACCCCGCCTCGCGCACCTGGCGCACGACCTGGGACTGGGTCGCTGCGAAGATCGATCGCTCCCGCTCCACCGTGGCGCGGGTGATCCGCCACCTGCGCGACTGCGGGCTGCTGGCCGTGGTGGCCACCGGCCGCAGCGCGGGGCGCACCCCGCGTGCCACCGGCCGCACCCAGGGCGAGGCCCCCGTCTACGCGCTCATCCACAGCACCCCGCAGCCGGCCCTTGAGCCTGTGGAACTAACTGACACCCCGGTCCCCACGAAGTGGGAGAGTCTTTCCCCGCACGCGCGCGAAGAGCTTTCCCCGAAGGACGCGGCTACGCCGCGACCCAGCCGAAAACGCGCCGCGCAGCGGCGCGAAGTGGTCGCCGCCCTAAGCCGTCGTACAGCCCCGCTGTGGCCCCGTCATGCGACGACGGAGCCTGTGACGAAGCGGGTGACCCGTCGGGCGCGGAAGGAGACTCAGCGGGCGGCTGCCCTGGAGCTCCAGCACGAGGCCATCGTGCTGCGCCAGCTCACCACCGCCCACGTCACCAGCGTGCTCAGGCCGTTCTTCGAGGCCGGATGGACCATCGCCGATGTGCTCACCGCCCTGGACTGGACCCCTCAGGGCACCCGCTACGGCTTCCTGACCGTGGAGGGCATCGAGAACCCCGGAGCCTGGCTGGCCGCCCGGATGCGCGCCTGGACCCACCCCGACGGCACCCCCCTGCGCTCCCGCGACCAGCGTGTCGCCGCCGAGGCCGCCCAGCGCCGCGCGGCAGCGCGGGCGGCCGCCGAACGCTACGCGGCCCGCATCGCTGCCGCCGCGGCCGCCCCAGCGTCCTCCCCCGCCCCTGGCCCCCGTCGGCCGTTCCGGCAACGCTGGGCCGCCCAGATCGCCGCCGGCCAGAACCAAGCCGCCGGCGTCGTCTCGGCTCCGTAGCCGGGTCCCTTGGCGTGTCCGGTCGGCGGGGGAGAATCCGCAGCATCGACACCAGCCAAACCGTATATCTGTACTAGCTTATTGTGTTTATGGGCTGAGCTTTAGAATATGTGTTCTATCCTGGCGGCATGAGACATCCAGTACCGCTCACCATTGACCGCCCCGCGCTGGTCTCTGCGGTCCTGGTCCGAGTCCCGGCTGGCTTCCCCTCCCCTGCCCAGGACAGCTTCGACGACGGCCGGATCGACCTCAACGAGGTCCTGATCAGAGACGTCACCTCCACCTACCTCTTCCGCGTCACCGGAGACTCCATGGAAGGCATCGGGATCTACCACGGCGACGAAGTCCTCGTGGACCGCTCCCTGACCCCCAGGCACGGCGATGTCGTGATCGCCGTCCTCGACGGGGACTTCACCATCAAAACCCTCCACATCCACCCCGAGAAGGTCGTGCTGCACCCGGAGAACCCGGCCTACCCCGACGTGGAGGTCCCGTCCCTGTCGACCCTGCACATTTGGGGTGTTGTGGTCTACGGCATCCGCCACCTCAACCAGCGAAAGCTGCACTAGGACGGTGGACGACGGTGATCGCCCTGGTCGACGTGAACAACTTCTACGCCTCCTGCGAGGCCCTCTTCGAACCCTCCCTGACCGGCAAGCCACTGGTGGTGCTCTCCAACAACGACGGCTGCGTCGTCGCCCGCAGCGCCGAGGCCAAAGCCCTGGGCATCAAGATGGGCGACCCCTGGTTCCAGCTGCGCGCCGACGCCGGACGCTGGGGGCTGCTCAAACGCTCCTCCAACTACCAGCTCTACGCAGACCTGTCGCAGCGGGTGATGCTGCTGCTGGCCCGCCACGCCCTGGGGCAGGAGGTGTACTCCATCGACGAATGCTTCCTCCTCCCACCCGCCGGCACACCCGCAGAACAGGCGCGGTGGGCGCGCCGGCTGCAGGCCACCGTGGCCCGCAATGTCGGGCTGCCGGTAAGCATTGGGATCGCCAGCTCCAAGACGCGGGCCAAGATCGCCGCCGAGACCGCCAAGAAGCTGCCCGCCACCGGTGGGGTCGTCCACTGGGACCAGGCCCCCGAGGGGTACTGGGACCGGCTCATGAAAGCCCTACCGGTCACCGAAGTCTGGGGCATCGCCGGGCGGCTGGCCAAGCGACTGGAGGCGATGGGCATCGAGACCATCGCCGACCTGCGCGATGCCGACCCGGTGGCCATCCGTCACAAGTTCTCCGTGGTGCAGATGCGCACCGTCCTGGAGCTCAACGGCTTCCCCGCCCTCCCCCTCGAGGACGAGGTCGCCACCAAGCAGCAGATCCTGGTCTCCCGATCGTTCCCGGACCCGATCTGGGACCCGGAGATCGTGGGCCAAGCCGTAGCCGAGTTCGCCCAACGCGCCTCCCGCCGACTGCGGAAGGAAGGCGAGGTCACCGGGCGCCTCACGGTCTTCGCCAGCACCTCCCCGCACCGGCCCGGACCCACCCACAACGTCTCCGCGCACGTACGCCTGGCCGTGCCCACCAACGAACCCGGCCCCCTGGTGGCCGCCGCCCGGGCCGCGCTGGTGCCCAAGCTGATGCACGGCATGTCCTACATGCGCGCCGGCATCCTCTGCACAGACCTCGCCCCCGAGGGCTCGGTACCCGTCCTGCCCGGGGTGCTCGAGCAACCCGCTCCCATCGGGGAGCTCATCGATGCGGTCAACCGCCGCTTCGGCACCGGCACCCTCGCCCTAGGCCGACACGGCGCCCACTCCCCCGCCCCCTGGAGCAACCGCCAAGCCGATCTCTCCCCGCGCTATACCACCGACTGGAACGAGCTCCGCACCGTCTCCTGAACACGCACTTCTTAGCTGGGCCGTACTAGCACTGACCTACTCCCCCACCCGATCAAGGCGCCACTCCTCCTTGGGGCTGGGTTGGCGGACGATGGCTGCCGCACATTTCCTCGGCCCTGGCGGGCCTCCAAAATGATTGCCCAAGGGAAGCCGCGGGAACCTCCGAGCCCGGACTGGACCGCGATCATTACCAGCACCTTGCTTGCGGTAGAGGTGGCATACGACTGTGGTGGGCTAAAAGGATGTTTTGGAATAAATAGAGGCAAATCCTCCGATTGAGTGATGTGAGGGGGTAAAGATGTCCAGCGAGAATGGGAGCCTTGGGGGTCCGCTCAGCCCTTTGAGCTCCGACGACTCGGTCGCTCTGTGGGCACTGGGGTCCACGAGAGGCAGCAGGCGGGGGCGAGCTGGCATCCGCGCAAAATTCGACCATGTGTGCCCTGCTGAAGTCTTCGCAGGGTGGGCATGTCGCTGCATGAAGTAGGAGCCCAGCATGAAGATTGTCGGCAGGATCCGATCCACGGCGGCCCATGAGGTTGAAGCCGAGGGCGAGGATTACGTTGTCGCCCTCGGGCAACTACTAGCGTCCGTCCCCGAGGGATTCGAGCTACTCCACGTTCGCAGGGACCCTTAGGTGGCCGCCCTTCCGCGTGGTGTCCAAGCGGATGCTGACGCCCCTGCCGACCGCTCGTCGGCGGGGGCTTTTGTCCGTCCGATCATTCCCAACCTCTTCCTCAAAATCATCCATTCTCACCATTTACCCCATTCATGTAACGGAGTAAATTGATGGTAGGAGTACCGAAGTCAGACCTGTTGGCGAGGATGGCCTCAATACTTCGACATCGCCCACACGCTCTATCCCCACGGTGTTTCCGGCGCCGGCACCGCCGGAGTCGTTGCCGACCTCCACGACGGTGCCGCCGCCGGGCACAGCCTCTACGTCCAAGACCCGCTCTTCCCCTGAGCCCAGGAGGGCATCATGACCACCATCACCCTCTACACCCTCCCCGGGTGTGTTGACTGCCAGGCCGCCGGCCAGGCCATGGACCGCAAGGACATCCCCTTCGGCCTGATCAATGTCGCCTCCCTGCCCGTGGCCGTCGACTTCCTCCGCGGCCTGGGCTACCAGGGAGTGCCCGTGACCGTGGTCCGAGACGACGATGGCACCGTCGGCGACCATTGGCACGGCCTGCGCCCGGACAAGCTCCACGCCCTGGTGCGACGGCGCGCCGAGCTGACCTAACCTGTCGCCCGCAGATCCACGGCACCCCCCCCCGGACCCCGCGAAGTCCACCGCCCCCAGGAGGACGCCATGACCATCCAGCCCGAACAGCAGGCCAGCAAGCACCGGGCAACCGCCCAAGAAGCGGCCCGCGCCGCCCAGGAGGTCCTGGCCGAGATCGAAAAGCTGCGCGCGGCCACCCAGGCCGCTGCCGACAGCGAGAAGTTCACCGAGTGGCTCACCCGCCACGCCCAGCGCCTCGAGGTGCTGGCGCGGAAAGCCCAGCACCTTGCGGATGCCGCCACCGAGGCGTGCGTCAATGCCGGCCACCTCGACGGGGAGCACTTGGTGGAGGTCACCGCCACCGCTTGCCGCGCCCGTGACGATCTCTGCCGCGTGTACTTCTCCATCACCGCCTGAGTCCCGTCGACACACCTCTGCATTCCATTTACTCAAGGACTCCATTTACTAAACTGAGGCAAACACTCAAAGGAGGCACTGCATGGACATCCTTGCCACCGTGCTGCAGAAGGGTGGCGTGGGCAAGACCACCACGGCCTACCACCTCATCCGTGCCGCCCAACGGGCGGACAAGCGCGTGCTCGCCATTGACATGGACCCGCAGGGTAACCTGACCACCGCCCTGACCCCCGAACGGCTGCCCCTGGATGAGGTCAGCCTGGCCGATGTCATCAACCCCCAGCAGGCACCGGGGGAGGAGCCCGTCACCCTGGCCGACGTCATCGTGGCGACCATCTGGCCCGGCGTCGACCTGGCCCCCACCGTGGGGCGGGCCCTGGCGATCATCGAGCAAGAACTCACCCAGGCCCCCCGCACCGAGGACCGCGCCCGGACCCTTCAGCGCGCCCTTCAGGGGGTGGGGGAGCGCTACGACCTGGTCATCATCGACTGCCCGCCGAATCTGGGCATGCTCACCGTCAACGCCCTGGTGGCCGCCCACGGGGCCGTGCTGGTCACCGAAGCCGGGCTGTTCGCCGCCGACGGGGTGGCGTTGATGCGCGACACGATCGGCTCCGTCCAGCAGCACTACAACCCTGAGCTCACGATCCGCGGGGTGCTGCTCAACAAGTGGGAGCCGACGACCCTGGCCGGGCGCGAATGGCGACTGACCCTCCAAGAAGCCCTGGGGGAGCAGCTGCTGGACCCGCCCATCCCCAAGCGCGCGGTGATCCGCGACGCCATCGAGACCGGCGACGCCCTGGACCGCATCAAGGGCGGCCAGTCCATGGCCGAGCTCTACACCCGCCACCTGGCCAAGATCACCAGCCGCTGAAATCCGCCGGCACGAAAGGAACGACCCCGACCATGAGCACCACAGGACGCCGCCGGAAATCCACCTTCCTCACCGGCCAAGACGCCGTCGCTCCCTCCATCACCGACACCACCGCCCCCGCCGCTCCAGCGCCGGAGGCCCCCGCACCCGCCGCACCACAGGAGACGGTGCCGGCCCCCGCTGCCGAGCAGCAGAAGGGCGAGCAGAAGAAGGGCAACGCCACGGACACCCGCCGTCGCCTCCAGGTCCAGATGGACATCGATGACCTCGCCGAACTTCGCTCGGCCTACAACCACGTCGCCCAACGAGGGCAGACCCTCAGCGACTTCGTCGCCGGCATCATCACCGACCGAATCCACCAGTACCGCGACGAGGTCAACGACGGACGACCCTTCGGCGGTGCAGGCACCGTGACCCGGGGCCGCCCTCCCAAGTACTAGCTATGGATCCTTACACCCCATTTACTCCATTCAAATAATGGAATAAATGGGGTGTATTGGCTGAAGCGCCTAAGCCATTCAACCGGTGGCCCTGTATCGGATCAGGACCAGCAGCCCGTCACCGGCTGCTCACCGTGCGGAGAAACCGCGGTGACGGCCCAGGTACTTGAGTCCTGTCCGAGACGTTCCATGGCCATGTCGCAGCGGTAGTCGGCCAGCACAGGGCCTGCCGTCACGGACCACCCGGTAGGCCGAGTGCTGTCCGGTGGGGGAGTGGAGGGCTACTGGGCGGCGTAGTAGGCGTCCTTGACGGACTGGTGAATCCGGCCGCGGTCGGAGACCTCGTAACCGTTCTCCTTCGCCCAAGCCCGGATCTTCGCCGTCTCCGGGTTACCACCGGTGGAGGAACGGGGCCCGGCGGTCCGGGTGGACTTGGCCTGGGCCCGCCGGCCAGCAGCCGCGTAGGGGCGCAGGGCCTCCCGCAGCTTCTCCGCGTTAGCGGTGGAGAGGTCGATCTCGTACTGCCGGCCGTCCAGGCCGAACTGAACGGTCTCCTCAGCAGGACCGCCCTCGAGGTCGTCTTCCAGAATGATTTTCACGCTCTGCGCCAATTCAGCACCTTTTCATTGACTTCATCATGGCTTGCACCGGGATATATACGCGGCGGGATTACTCTAACTGAATCCATTTTCTATGGGCTAGCTGAAAATCTGCTCAGAGACCTTCCCTGTCAGGGTCTCGAGGGCGTCCCCTCATTGGAAGAGACCCTCATCAGGTGTTTCTCCTCGTCCCAGAACATCAAGTCCATGCCCACGCCCAAAACGAATTGGCGCAGGTCCTCCCCGGGGTCTTCGGGTACCACCACGACGCACTTGGGCTCATTCCCGGCGATGTAGCGCCGGTAATCCAGGAGTTGCCCCACAGCCATGCGAATGCTTTGCCGGGAGGCTGAGCTCTTCACTTCGAAGAGCTCGCGTTCATCGGGGTCCCAGACATCGGTGTAGAGCGTGGTGGAGGAGCCGGCGGGCTGGATCGCCAGTCGCAGGTCAACGTAGAGGGCTTCGCGAAGGTGGTCCTCGAGTTGGCGCTCGGCCCGAGTGGTTTCCATGGCCGCGGTTTCGGCGCGGTGCACGATCTCCGCTCGAGTCTGCTCTGCGGGGACTTCCGTGACCGTGAGAGGGCCGGTGATTCTGCCGGCCATGTGCTGATCGGCGTTGGGGTCCGCCGCCGGGGCGGCACCGACGCGCGTCAGGGTGAAGACGATGACGTTTCGGGGGTTGCCGTAACGGTCCGGCGCGGGCTCGTAGCGCCAGCCGGTCTCAGGGTCCGTTTCGAACTGACCGACGTAACGATGCGTACGGGTCTGCGTGCCGGAGATGTATCCCTCGGCGAGAAAAAGGTGAACTTCTCGACCCTCAGTGAGGGAACGGCGAAGGGTCTCGTTGCGCCGGATCATCTGCTGATCGTTCTCGGCGCCTTCACCGGTGTAATCGAACACCGTCTCGGACTCGGTGACCCACCCGTCGTACTTGTAACCGTACTGTTCGCCGGCTGCTGGATCGGAGAACAGGAACATCAGTTGTCCCCCGGCAGGGG
This sequence comes from Kocuria sp. CPCC 205231, assembly GCF_040980965.1. Taxonomy (NCBI): domain Bacteria; kingdom Bacillati; phylum Actinomycetota; class Actinomycetes; order Micrococcales; family Micrococcaceae; genus Kocuria; species Kocuria sp. CPCC 205231. Next base: position 59,639 of record NZ_JAVKPP010000014.1, read on the forward strand.
TCAGCATGCCTCCTTGGATGCCACCGCCGTACTGCTCATTTAGCTCTGCGCGGGTGAGAACTGAGCCAATCTCCAGGTCCACCTGAATTTTCTTTTCGTTCACGATGGTGACTGTATATGGACGATGCCGGATTTCCTTCGTGCGCGACATTAGCGTTTCGGATTCCATGGCACGGACACCAATGGCCGGTTGGCCGTGAGCCGCCGCCTTCGAATGGTGTGGTGGGATGGACTTGTCTACTTCCTGCCCCGAAGGATCAACCGTGACTCGCTCGTCCCGTCCTCGCCGGACCCCTACGGTCCACACCGCCACGTTGTCCGATCTGATCGGGGCGGACCTCCTCAAGCCGGGGGAGGAACTGGTGTCTGCTCTATCGGCGTGGCCAGCGACGGCATCGCTGAATGCCGACGGGAGCATTAACTACGATGGGCGGTCCTATCCGACACCGTCTGCTGCGGCCCAAATCGTTCGTGAGGGGCGGGCGACCAACGGCTGGAGCATGTGGGGCGTGCAGCGCCACGGGAAGCTGATGCGCCTGACAGTGCTGCGGGGGCAATTCGAGTCCGGACACGTTCCGCCCGTCTCGACCGACTCGCTCAACGAGAGCCCCGCGGCCGCCCTGGAGGTCGAAGATCTTCCTTTGGATGAAGACCTCGACCAAGACGCTCCTGATCCTGCCGATGTGAAGCCCGCGCCGGCGCCGGCGGAAGACTCTACTGAGGACCCGGGCCTGATCACGTCCTTCGGCATGTTTTGGCGTCGGGACCAGGTCGACTGGGGCAACCGCAACCGCATCCTCGGCCACAAGGCTGGCAACGAGACAGAGGTCGACTTCGCCGGACAGATCGGTGTCTACCTCCTGCACGACGGGGCGCGCACCGTGTACGTAGGCAGGGTGTCCAAACCCCGCATGGGACAGCGCTTGTTCGAGCACACCAAAGACCGCTTGTCAGGTCGGTGGGACCGCTTCTCCTGGTTCGGGCTACGCCCTGTCTTGAACAGGGGCGTGTTGGGGGAACCCGCCGCCACCTTTGGCACCGATTTGGTGGTGGCCACCATGGAAGCGATCTTGATCGAAGGTCTCGAGCCGCCGCAGAACCGCCGTCAGGGCGATGGAATGATGGGCCAGGAATACCAGCAGACCGTCGACGAGCAACTCCAAGAGCGCCACGCGATGGCTACGATGCTGCGCGTCTTCCAGGGGCGTCACGAAAGCTGACGGGTCCCACCTGCCGATTTCGAGGCCGCCCACTACGATCAGATCACTGCGCCCCAGCCGGAGACGCAGCGCGTATAAAGACGGCAGAAGGACCGTGACGGTTCAGTCGGACTTTATCGACAACGCCGTGATGGCCGAGGTGCAACGCCTGGAAGCCAAGTACAACGGGGGTCAGCCCTTCCCCAGGGCTGCCCCATGGGGCGCTGACGCCCATACGGACTCCGGCCGACAAGATGATCGCTACCCCGCCCTTGGACGGGGTAGCGATCGCATCGGCAGTGTCGCCGCACACCGGCTGCCTGTACGTCACCACATGACCGGTGCCCTCATCGGCCTATGGCTGTAGCCAAGCGGCAAGATGAAGTTAGATTCCCTGGGAGTCCACGATTACCTCTTCGTCCCGCCCGGTCCGAGTCGTGAACCCGATTTTTCCGTCCGGTGCCGCTTGTTTGGGGAACGCCATGTAGAAGATCGACGCCACGTTCCCTACCGGTACCTCTGCGTTGGGGTCAGGCGTGAGAGTTTTTGGATCGGATTCGTCTCCCTTGTCTGCGGCGAAGGCAAGGAGCATTGCACCACGGGTAGGCGTATGCAGTGAGGCCACAGTGTGTTGGGCTCGACTTACCGCGGGATTTGACTCGAGGAGGGTCGGTGTGGGGGTCCCTCCACTGATGATCTCCATGGCCAAGCGCTGACGTGTGGAGCTTCCTGCGAAGGCGAAATCACGTTCCTTGCGGCGCAGGCGCTTTTGGATCGGCAGTATGTAGTTCGTACCTGCCAAGCGCCGTGCGTCCACATTTTTCAGCTCGGGGTAAAAAACTAGCCAGTCCTCGAGGTGCCCGTCTTTCACCGCGGCGTCAAAAAAGGCGAGTGTGGGCTTGACGGACCAGTTAAGACCCCATTGATACTCATCCAGCAGCCTTCGTACGGTGGCGTTATCGAAGATCCCGTAGTGCGCTGCATAGGTCATGGTCTTCCCGGTCGTGTACACGTCGTAGAAATCGTCTGTCCGGTGTAGCCCATCCAGGAGCCGGCGCGCCAGTCCGAAGTGGTGTTCGTTGATCTTCCGTTGCTCAGAGGCCCGCGGGGAGTACAGCTGATTGTTGAATTCCTGAACCTTGCCGCCCACGCCTTTCATGGTCTCGACCGCGTTGTACATCTTGTTGGCCGCGGTGGGCTTGAGCCACGGCGACCGCTGGAACACCATGGGCGGCACGTCTGCCGGTCGGACCACTGGCCGGCCGTTCTCACGTAGTTTGCTGAATCGACGCAGCTCCTCACGGAACTCTTCCTCGTCGCGGACGATGTCCTCGAATGCCTTGTACAGGTCGACGGTTTTTTTGGACTTCGTCGACGTCGACACCGCCCGCCCGATGAACAATCGGATGAGATCGCGGTACCCGGAGCGATACCCGAACCAGCGCCCCATCTGCATCAGCGTGTCTGCAGCCATGGTTTTGCGTGTGTAGTAGCTGACGGTCAGCCCCTCGACGGTGAACCCGCGACTCAACTTTTGGCCACCGACGATGATCTTCCACACCCGCTCTTGTGTCAGGAAGTTCGCGTCTTCGCGGTTGTAGTCCTCATTCTTGTCGCCATTGATCACTACGACGGAGGACACCCCGGCGCGGATCTTGTCGATGGCCGCGGCGATGTAGGGCATGAGGTCCCGGAAATGCTCCGGCACGGCCTCCCCGGTCTCGGCTCTGGCCGCACTTACGGGCTGGAAATCGTTCTTCCAGAGAGCGTCGAGCCGCTGCAGGGCTGAAGGTGCTTGGTAGTTGCTCTCCTGCCACACTTGCCGCACTAGCTCGGCCAAGTCAGAGTGGTCGGCCTGCTTCATGGACTCGTGCACCAGCATGGTGTGGTGCCTGAATCGATACGGTTCGGGTTGCCATCCATTGGACTTGCGGCCTTTGGCCTCTCGGAACAGTTTGATCGCACCCGAGAGCACGAAGCTGTCGACGGCTTGCTGCATCTCCTGCCGGCGTTCGTCCTGCTCCTCCGGCAACGCGAGTAGGTTCCGGACGTAGGCGGCCTCGTTGGAGGTTGCCGGCGTCTTCGGTTCGTCGTCCTCCGATGGACGGTCTAGATCGTGGAAGTCCTTCCCGCCCATGTACGCCGGCGACGGTGTCAGGCTAACGATGAAGTCCTTGGGGAAGAGGTCTTGGCTGTCCTCGGGGTCCACGAACACGTTGGCGAACGGTGTGGCCGTATAGGCAACGTACTGGGCCCGCGGCATCAGAGTGAGAAGGGTGGAGATGTAGCCGTTGATGCTCGTGCGCTCCTTCTCCTCTTCCTTGTCGCGGGCTTTCTTGGGCCGGGTGGTGTTGACGGAGGCCTGGTCGGCCTCGTCATCGATGATGAGTGCGGGAATTTCCCTGAGATTGGTCTGGAGGGACTTGAGGTCGTTCACCAACTTCTTCAGCACCGTCGAGTTCTTCTTGACAACAGCGAGCCGTACGTCGGTGCCAAAGAGATTTTTTTCGTGGTAGACGCCCAAATGGGGTACCGCTAGGGAGTCGGTGGACTTGAAGTCCAGGATGCCCAGTCCTAGCTTGAGGGCCTTATAGTCGTCCGATTCTCCGGTGAGGCGACGGATCGAAGGCTTGCCTACGTCTCGTGGGGGAATTTCAAAGGAGGTGAATCCGTGTGGCCAGTCTTGGTCGTTCGTGCTGGCGTAGTCCACCCCCACCTCGTCGATGAGTTCCTGATCGGTGGGATCAATGCCGAATAGAATGTTTTCCCGCCCCACCAGCTCCATGTCGAAACGCCGCTGGGTCTGGTTGCGCAGGTTGTCCATCATGCCGGTCAGCACGATGACGAGACGGTAGCCGGCATCAATGGCTTTGGCGGTGACACCGGTGAAGTTAGCGGTCTTGCCGCTCTGCACGTGGCCCATGACCAATCCCTTGGACTGGTAGATCTCACCCCGAGTCGGATCCGCCAGGCGTCGGACGACCTCGTCGGTGCTCACATCCAGGTCTTGGGCTACTTGCTCTCCGAGCTTCTTCGCCACGACCTTTTTGTAATGCGGCCAGTAGAACTCATGGGCAAGCACCCGGTCCTTGGTGTACCAAGGGTCCCACGCCCCGTTGTCAATGGTCGTAGTGGTGTCCTCAGGAACAGGAAATTCTTGATCAATCCGAATCCGTGAGGTGCCCTCAGACCACAACAGATCAGCGATAACCTGCCGACGCTCAGGTGTGGCCTTATCGGTGCCTTCCGTCCAATCCTCGTCTACGGCGTTGTCCCACCGGCCCAGAAGTAGGTGGAAGCGGTGACGCGGAGGGTCGTTAAGCCCGGCATCGACGATGTGGTCAACCAAGCGGGACTCGTCGACCGAGTCCTCGTGGGCGAACGTGGTGACCAGGCGCTGGAGGTTCTCCGGCCCGTAGTCTTCCATGCTGCGCAAAGCTTTGACGATAGCTTGGGGGATTTTCTTGTCCTGGACGGTGTCCATGGGGGTCTCCTGGGGGCGTTCCATTGTGGAGCGGGGATATCGGACGAATTCCTCAGTAGATTTGCGTCACCGTGGCCGGCGGTTCGACGAGAACACCATCCAAGGGGGCTCCTGGCGTGGCGTGGTCCAGGTCGGTCACATCCACGGCGTAGGACAGCCGTGTGACCAGCTCGACTCGTGGCACGGTCGCGGCCAGTCGCTCGTGAGTGACGGCTGGGAAGTCGTCATCCACCAGGTAGGCCTGAGGACCGGCACGCCACAAGAATCGCTCGTCGTAGAGCGGTGCATCGATGTCCAGCCAACCGAGGTTTTCCAGGTGGTCGTCGAAATCCGGTCTGCCGGTGTCCAACAGGCTTCGCACCCGGGTGATTTGGTCGGACAACGTCACGCCGTTGCGCGTCCCGGCGCGCGTGAGCTGAAGCGAGACCAACCACAGCGGTCGGCCCGGGGAAGCCTGGAGCTGGGTGTCCCCGGAGATCATGTGAACCCGACGCTCGGATACCGTGGTCTTCACCTCAACGTCGTAGGTAGCGAACACGAAATCGTGCTCCTCGGCCAATGGCCCCAGCCAGGAGTCCAGCGCCGCCCCGGCACCGATCCGTTCCACCAGGCCCTGGAGCACCAGCAACTCACCGAGCAAACCGATCTGCTGCTGCTCGCTGAGCCGCCGGCGCGCCTTGAGTAGCATCCGGAGTTGGCGCAACGCGGAGTCCGCGGCATCGGCGAAGTTCTGCCCCGAACGCATCCCGTCCACCACCGACAACACCATGCCGTAGGCCTCCATATGCGCATGGCGCGCGTCGATGCTGAGTACTAACATCCCGTGGCCACCGGTGGTGCTCTCGGCGCCGACTGTGACTCGCTCCAGACCGTGGACATCGGGAACACTGCCGTCGTCGGCGACCTTTAAGTGCAGGCGCTCAGCATGCGGGTCTAGGTGCAGGACGGCACCGAGCTGCTGGTCGAGAGCATGCGTGCTGACGTGCCGGGCTGTGAAGAAGTCCTCCAGATTTTCCGGAGTCAGCCGGTCAAGCGGTGCGGGGCGGGCGCTGGTCGGTGTGGGGGTCATGGGCGGGTCTCCACATCATGGACGGCAGCGGTCAGGATCGTGTTCAGCACGTCGAGCTCATGGGTAATGCGGGGGCCGTGGTTGTCCCGGGCGAAGTGGTCCCCGACCAGCAACGCCAGCAGGGCTTTGACTACCGGGGCGTCGTCGTTGCGTCCGCCGTCGATGCCTCCCAGCGATGTTCGGTGCCGGACGTTGAGGAGTAGGACGTGTTCCTCGAGGTCGATGTCGACTATGCGGTCCTCGGGCAGCAGCGACCATCGGGTGCGGAACGGCTGCTCGCCGGGGACAAAGTCTGTGGCCTTGTGGAAGGCCTGGCGCACGACGGCCGGGATGCCTGCGCCCGGTTCCACCACGGTGATCCGTCGGGCTGTCCGGGACCGGGACTGCTCGCCCTGCGCCCTGGCGACTTTGAGGTAGTCCTGGAAGCTGTACCCGTCTTGCGTCCGAGCCGTCAACAGCGCTTCACGGAGCGTGGCGTCAATGGTGACACCGGCCTTCTCCGGGTTAAAGGTGACGTGTGTGCCAAGGTCGTCGATGTCGAGGGCCAGGCGTGCGAAGCCCAGGTCACGGTCCGGAGTAACAAGGCCGTTCCACGCCCCTTGCTGCAGCAGGCGGTCGCGCCGGTAGACGTACAAGCCTTGGGTTTCGATTGGGGGTCGTCCATCTAAGCGGTAGCCTCGTGCGCCGATGCCACGTTTGTGCCATATGGAGCCGTGCACGGCACTGTGATGCCCAGGAAGTTCAAACTCCAGCGTCCAGGGAAACCCCTGTTGCGTGTTCCGTTCGTCGGGGAACGGATCGAGGGCAGGCACGATGGCCGGCAGACCGTCCCAGTTCCCCTCCCGCTGTACCAGCTGTACCGTCAGGTCGCCGCGGGCGAGAATCCGGTGGAACACCGTGCCTAGGTGGATGCGCAGGGCGTCAGTGGTGCGGCTCAGCCAGGAGCTTTGTTCCCGAGGATCTCCCGCGCCCAGGAAGGTCCGGACGTCCCGCCACTCGACCACCGTGCCGGTCTGGAACCCAGCGGGTAGTCCCAGATGCTCCAAGTAGTCGCGGGCGTCATCCGTGTCGAAGGACTCCACCACGGGTGTGGTTGCCAGCGTCTCGCGGCGCAGGCGCCTTCCGGTGGGGAGGTGATGGGACGCGCGGGACCAGACCAGCAGGGTATCGGCCTGGCTGAGGGACGCAGCCTTGAGGCCAATCCCGAAGTGCCCCAAATCCGTCGAGTCGTAGTTGCGCTGACGGGCGTACGTCATCGCGTGGTCGATCTCCACGGAGTCCATGCCGCACCCGTCGTCAATCACCTGCAGGCCGACGGCGTGACCGCCCTCCAACAGGAATCTGACCACAACGGTCGTGGCGCCGGCGTCGACGCTGTTGTCGACCAGATCCGCCACGGCCGTCTCGAGCGTGTGGTGTCGCCCCACGGCCGAGACCACCGCGGGGTCTGGAGGAACCTCACGAGAGCTGACGGGCTGGGGGGCTGAGGACATCAAAGGTCCCGAAACTCACTCTGATCAAGGGCCAGCACGGTGCTGTTTTCCCTGACTGCGCGCACGGTGTGCTCCGGGAATCCCGCAGCCTTTTCTGAGAACACATCGATACTCACCTCCAGGACATCGGGGCCTGCGGCCTGAAGGTTCTGCAAGATTTCGTCCACGAATGTCGTGATCTGGCCTCGCAGGTTCCCTTGGGGGTCCAGTTCCAGGCGAGCCTTGTAGCGGGCATTCGGAGTCCTCTGCTGGATTGGATCCACGGCCGTCCCGCCGCTCCCGTTCCCACCGTTATCGCTGTGCCCGGGGCCCACTGTTGCTGTGGGCGTCCCCGGAACGCTGATGCCCGGATCGGTAGCCGTCGTGCCGTCCCCTTCTGAAATGCGCTCCATTACCCGGGCGGCTTCGTCCGCGCGTTGTTTGAGGGCCAGATCAGGCCGCACCAGCAATGTCGTGTCAATCAGATCCGGGGCAACCCTGTCATCGAATGGGATGTAGAGGCCTTGGTAGAGACCGGTTGTCTCGTCATACCCCCCGGCCAATGCAAAACCCTGCTGGGCCCAGCCGGCGTCATACTGGACCTGGTCAACGGCGCGTACTAGAACAGATTTGTCCCGTAGCCGCGCCAGGTAGGGGTAGCGCGCCAGGTAGGCCCACAGATGGCCCAGCGGCACGTGTCCTTTGTTCCATACGTTCCGCAAGCCATGGTCCAGGTCGAGCCGAAGAGAGCGAGGATCTGTTTCGATGCGCAGCTGGTCGTCCTTGACCAGCTTTGCGCCGACGCGGTGCAACAAACGCTTTTCGGAACCTTCAGTCCTGACCCGGCCGACCTCCATCGGATCAAGCGGTTCAGGCTGTTCCGCATACAGCGCCCAGATCCACGTGGCCAATATTTGGTCGTCGACCGTACGGGAAGTCTCGGTGACCTTACGCTCGGCCAGCTCGGCGTTCTGCTGTGTAAGGTCCAGCTCTTTCTTCCGCTGGTGGACGTCCTTCCAGGCGAGGTGCTGCCGTACTGTGCCTTCCAAGTTGTTCCAGCCATTGGAATCCGCGGCAAGGCCCAAGAGCATATTCATATGGACCCGTTGACCAGTCCCCTTGTGTTTGAGCAGAGAACGCATTTCCTCTACCGCGGTCGACGCCGTGGACCGGGAGTCGACGCGGAATCTCGGGTGGAGCACGACTAGACGAGCCTGATCGGTGTCGGGCACGTCCGCGCTGGATTCCGGAGCCACCACGACATCGGTGAACTGCTCCGCCTTGACCCTGACGAGGTCCTTCAATCGGGAGACGACCTCGTCGTGCACCACCTTCTCGTCCAGGTTGCGGGCTTGGTCCTGAACCATCCGGTTGACCGACGGCTGGGTGTCATACCAGTAGCGGTCACCCTGAGCGAAGAAGTGCACGGACTGCTCAGCTAGTGCTCCAAGTGCGGAGGTCAGATTGCCTAGGGCGTCACCGGGCAGCACCACGCCCAGGGCAATCCTCTTGCGGTCCGCGCCTTTGTCTACGGCAGCGAGTGTGGGTGTCGCCGCTAGGAACACCGCGCGGGCCGTGCGCAGGGTTAAGGAGCGTTTTCCAAGCAGGAGGCGGTCCTCGTCGATGGCGCGTGCCACAGAGGTTTCGCTGTCGATGTCTGCCTGGATGATGCTGTCCCACCGGGCGTCCAGGTACTGGACCACCTCGCTGCGCGCACCGCCTTCGTCCAAGGGCACGGCGCCGGGCATGATCAATGGCGAGGGGTCCTTGCGCTCATAGAGGGCCTGGACTACGGAGCTCATCAGCCGGAGCACGCCGCGGGTGCGCTGAAATCGATCCAAAGCCGACCAGTCGTTGTACAGGCGGTCCAACAGCTCCGGGTGGATGGGGTAGGCCGCCCGTATGCGTTCCACGTATGCGGGCTGGGTAGCCTCACGCGGCACCTCGGACTTGTTCTCGACGTAGTAGTTCACGATTCGCCGTGCAGCCACAGCGATCGTGTCCAAGGCTTGCGCGTCGGGCTCCATGAACAGACGGCGTCGGACAATTTCATAGGACTCGTCCTTTGATGCCGGTGCCCACTGGTGGGCCACACGGCGTACGACATTGTCCAAGCGGACCAGGGCGGTTTGGCCATGCATGCCGCCGACCTCAAGGTCGGAGCCGATGATCTCGTCAGAGCTGTTGCGGGCGTCACTGGCCGGCACGGAGATCAGCAGCAGGCACCCGGGGACAGCGGCCACCGCTTGTGTAAGAGCCTGGGCAAACGTGAACTGAGTCTCGAAAGAGCCGCCGCAGAGCCTGTCCGTGCCGTGGAGCTGTCGGGCATAGGCCACCCACTCGTCGATCAGCACGACCGCCGGACCGAAGTCGCGGAACAGGTTGCGCAAGATGTTGCCGGGGTTGGTGCCGGTCCGGTCGGCTTCGGCCACATAGGCGTAGGCCGCGGGGCCGCCGAGCTGCCAGGCGAGCTCGCCCCACAGGGTGTGCACCTGAGTGCCGTCGGGCTTGGTGGTGGGCTGGCCAGGTGGAATTTCATTGCCGACAATCGCCACGCGGCGTACGTCCGTGCGCAGCTTCGCCCCGGAATCAGACACAACGTCCTGCACGTCCTGGGGAAAGGCCGTTAGATCGGTGCCGGAGAACAAATGCCACACAGCGAGCATTGAGTGCGTCTTGCCGCCACCGAATGTGGTCTGAAGGTTGATGACAGGATCACCGGCATTGGTCCCCGCGACGCGTGCGACCGCCCGTGAAAGCAGGTCGCGCAAACCAGCAGTCAGGTAAGTGCGTCGGAAAAACTCGACCGGGTCGGAGTATTCCCGATCGGCAGGTGCGCCCTTGTCGTCGACCGCCACCTGATAGAGGTCTGCGGCGAACTGTGAGTTCGAGTAGCGTCCGGCGGCCACATCGGGGTGAGGTTCCAACACCTCCCACCATGCGGAAATCTCCTTGTCACCGGTGGCCAGAGCCACGGGTTTGGAGGCCTGCTTGCGGGCACGGGTCTCGTAGGTGCCGCGTTGCAGGTCCTGTCGGAGGATCCGGACCTCGTCGGCCTCCGCGACAGCACCCGCTGCCCGGAGCAGTCGTTCTCCGGTATCCAGGGCACGGTAGGCGTCATCGTGGGAGAACGACGTGCTGTGGGCCCAGTCATTGCGGACCTGCCGGAGTTCACTGGCCATGTTTTGCTCGGCGCGGCCCAGGTGCCCGTTGAACGCCCAACCAATTGGATCAGGCAGACGCTCGGTCAATACGCGAAGCACGACTTGGGGATCGTCTACCGAGTAGCGACCATTAGCTGAGCCAGACTTCTTGGCATCTACGGCACGCACGAGCTCGGTCCAGGAGGTCCCCGGGCTGATTTGGGGATATAAGACACGCTCGATTAGAGGAACCGTCCCGCTGACGACCAGTTCCAGCATCCTGCCGACACGTTGGCTGTTGCTCTGCGCCATGTCAGTCGCCTTCCATATCGATGGCCATCTGTTGCCCGTGGGCGTCCGGGAGACCAAGTTCCACCCTGCCAGCCTTGTCCACCAGCTCCGCCCATGCGGAGCCTAATACGTTGAACAGTCCAGCAACTTCGCCGTCCTTCGCCTGGCCGACCTCGTAGAGGCGATAGGCAAGCATCTGAATCGCATCCTGCTCCACGCGTTGCGATGCTGCCGCCAGCAGCGGGGCAGTGCCGTCAAGACCGTTCCGCTCCAGGGAGTGAGCAATCTGCAGCGTCACTTCCCAAAGAGTGATCCGGTCGTCGGCGTAGACATTCCAGCGAGTATCGAGATCGGCGGGTCTGCGTAGGCGCACCTCACCTCGTGGATTGGCCACCACGCCGGCGGCGATCAAGCCGTCGACGGATGTGTTAAAGGCGCGAGACATCGTGTCAGCATCACCGTATGGTCCGGTCCCCCAGCCGTACTGCGTGAACCAGCGCAGACAGAAGCGACTGTCGGCATCCAGCTCGCTGTCCTCCTCGGCCATGATCTGGCCCAGGGTGTCGTTGATGAGGGTTAGCGCTGTGCGGACGGTCATCTTCCTGCCGTCTGGCTCATGGACACCGGAGTAACGCGAGAAGATCGCCATGCCCGGGCCTATGGTCGCCTGGGCTAGGTCCACCGGTGCGATTCCACCCTGTTGCATTTCAGCCAGGGCTTTGGGGAGTTCGCGCTTAAGGTCGTTGAGAAAACCGCGACGGGTGGTGGCTCGCGCGGTTACTTCTCGTGGGCGTAGGGAAAGTACGATAGACGAAGCTAAAGAATTGGTGCCAATACTATTCATGCGTCCGGAGCGTTCAGAACGAACCGGCCAAGTTGCAGTAATGACCCAACCACCCCGAATCATTCCCTCTAGCATGGTGGCCCAACCTGTGGATGCTACGCCTTCCTTAGTGAGTTCCTGTTGTTTAAAGGCGTAATATACGGTGACCGGATATTCCTTAGCGCCGCCATCCTCGCGCACCTTGTTAAATACTCTTTCAAAACCAATCTCGAAAAATTTCTCAGCACCCTCGCGACCATTGTGACGGTACGGGTTGGCCACAAGCTCTTCAGCTTTAGGAACAAGCATGGTGGAAAATAAATCCGGGTGAATAGTGCGTAAAGTGCGACGTAACCATACGTAGAAAAAATCAGACAACCCGGAATAACCAATACTGTCATAGTATGGCGGGTCCGTGGAAATCACCATATTGGAGTAATCGCAAGAGACTGCATCGGCAGCCGAAACTTGAGCTTGAATACCGGCAGGGGTGTGTTCGATTGCCTCAGACACTGCTTCCAGCATTTTACCCCAAGATCCTGAAGAAGCTGCGAAAGGGTTGCCTTCGGCATAGTCCCATGCCAAGGGAATTGCTTGTCGTGAAAAAAGATTCCGCAGGATCTCCATTTGTGGATTGCTAGCCCAAGTGGTGATCGAGCTCTGGTAGTCAGTGATTCGGCTGACGACCATAGCCAAATAAGTGCAAACTGCGTCGGCGTAGGCCGCAGCATCAGAACCGCCGGAAGAATAGGGCTCCCCCTCAACGCGGCCACCAGTGCGGGAATCAATAAGGATGCGGTCGCGCACCTCGCCCACTAGGTCGCAGAATGTCGTCAGTAACGTTAGTTGCCGCGGGGTGAATAGATCCGCAAATTCCGTCAACCCGTAGGCGGGTGTCCATAGAGCGCGAGGATCATACGACAATGATCCTTGCGGCACACTGTCCGGACGGTTGACGTTTGCTGATTTAACGTGGATATCAGTAGGGGCCAAGTAGATTCGGCGACGCTGTCCCGTGACTGCTGTTGCCATGAGCATGGAACGCATACGGCCGGCCTTTCCTTCGGCCTTGATATGCTCAGCAGGCACCGCGGATTCGCATGCGATACAGACCGCCTTACCTCGCCCGCGCATGGTGCCGTCGTCGTTCTTTGGGGCCTCGGTCGGGTCATGTCCAATTTCAAATCTAACGCGTCGTCCTCCCTGCGCGGAGGGATCATTCACGACGTGCGGTACCAGGTACGCTTCCTTGCCTTTCTTTTTGCCCAACCACCACTTGCTGGTAAGTGGCATCTCTATACCGCACGCCGGGTTAGGGCAGGTGACCGTCCGTGCCCAAATCCAGGCGATCACGTCAGCCTGACTCCCTTTGTCAAGGGTTGCCTTAGGGTACAGGTGTCCGATACGTCGTTCAGCCTCGTCTCGGATCCACTGCCCGTATCGACGAACGTCCTCGGCCAGCCCTTTTGCGCCTGTCCAGACTACGGTCCGAGAGTCTTCAGCGTCCGGGAAAATCGGGGGCTGGTCGCGGAACCGGGGTGGAATCTCAATCAGCGCCTTGTTAATGAGCGCAGCCACGGGATTCAGGTCGCTGGCATGTGCCTCCAGTCCTAGACGTTGCGCTTCCAATGGGATGGTGCCCCCGCCGGCAAAGGGGTCCAGCACTGGAGGCGGATTACCGCCAGTCGATTTCCAAATCTCTTCACGCACACGGTCCAGTACTTTTGGATCATTGCTATTTTCCCATACCACCAGTTCGCGAATGATGTTGTGTAGGCGTTCTCGCTCAATGCGCTGGGCCTCATCTGTAGGGAAGCGATCTGGGTGGGCTGAGGGGTCATCAACCAGTTGAGCGAAGAGTACGGCGCGGGCAGTAGCCAACGGCTTGCGCGACCACCACAAATGAAGTGTGGAGGGATGGCCGTGCCGGATGGACTTCTCACGCCCGGAAGCTTTGTTGATGTCCTCCAGTGGGAGTGAGACCTCGATCAGCTTTCGTTTGTGAGACCCCGATGCATCGCGGGTTAGCGTCGGTTCGCCCAAATCAGCATTATCAAAATCCAAATCCAGGACAGGGATGTCCGTCATTCACTCGCTCCGTTGTTGGGCAGGCTGCTTAGTCGTCGTTGAGCACCTCGAGCGGCCAGGCTGCACTAGGTGATGAGATTTCATCATCCCACGTAGTGAACGTACCGACATGCTTGAGGAGTGACGCACGCATAGTTGGCGTTATTGATGGAAGTGTCCTCGTCCCCCCGCGTGCATGGGTCCCAACGCTAAAGACCCTAGTGCTGCCAGAGGGTAAATCTGTGCAGCACTGCGCTGAGATTCGGCCCTCCGTCTCTGCCCGAGGAGCGAGCTACTCAAGCAAACGGGACCAAGCCGGGGACGGAGTGGGCTGTGAGTTCATCTGCCGTGTGTCAACGGCAAGCGAAAGCTGACCCCTTTTCGCCAGCACCGCCTTCTTCTACGACCCACTCACCCGAACGGACCCCTCACCCATTGCCCAGAAAGTCAAAGTACACCTCGAGGACGACCTCGACGGCGGCCCCGCCAACACCTCCCTCACCTTCGCCCTGGACGGGCGCGGCTACGAGATCGACCTGTCCGACGCCAACGCGGAGAAGCTGCATGAGGTACTGCGCCCCTTCATGGCGGCAGCCCGCAAAGCTCCCACCGGCCAGGGGCGCCGCACGCGCGCCACTGGCACCTCCAGCTCTGCAGGTGAGACCGCGGCCATCCGGGTCTGGGCCAAAGAGCACGGCCACCCGGTCTCCGACCGCGGCCGCATCCACCAATCCGTCAAGGACGCCTACTACTCCACCCACTGACCCCACGCCTGAGTCGGCACGAAAGCCTGACGCATCCCGTCCAGAGGTGGTGCGCAGCCGCGACCGCCTCAGCGTTAAGAGCGACCGGCGCGGCTCCGACGGAGCCTGCGCCAGAAGCCGGCGCCACGGAACCAGGTCACGGTGTCGACGGCACGTGAAAACTGACCCCGTGGCGGCAGGCGGATCAACGGTGTACGGGGGGTCAGGAATCGTCGGTGGTGTCATCGCCAACCGAGTCCTACTGGGAAGTGACGGCGTCAATGTCCTCCGCAGCCTCTGCCGCCTGAGCCTCCTGGGCCGGCGCCGTGGTTTTGGTGCGGTTGCCGGTGATAACGGTGCCCTCCTCGGTGAGGTCCACGCACAGCATGCCGTCCTCCACGAAGGGCTTCCATCGCCTCGTCTCGGTGGTGTCGATGCCGTAGTGGGCGGTGAAGGCGGTGGCCGAGACGATCGCTTGCCCGGGGCCTCTCTTGGAGCCGTTGCGCACCGCGTAGGCGTGCGGGGAGGAGTCATCGGCGGCACGCAAGGCCATGACCTGGCGGTCGCGGTCGTAGAGCAGCTCCACCGTCTCGGCGTTGTTTACCAGGTCGTGGGCGGCCTTGTTTAGCGAGATCACGCCCCGCTTCTGCATCGTGACGCTGGGCGCCTTGGCCAGCGGAGTCATTCTCTTATCGAACACCTCGAACGGCATGATTCCTCCCATGGTCAACGAATAGTAGGCACAGTATGCATCGTATTCATTGCTCTGTATGCCTGCACACTCACTGAGTCTGTGCATCGAGGCGTCTTGGAAGGCATGGGATGCGAGACGTCTCGTCCGCGAAATTTGCGCCCGCATGTTTCCGCGGATCGGCCTGTCTCGCATCCTTGTGCTTTATCCATATCTCTAAAATCGGATACTCAACGATAGTTGCGAGACAGATGAGGTGGACATGGGTAAGTTGGTCGGCTACGCGCGAGTGTCGACGCGGCAACAGGATGCAGACCGTCAAGTGGCTGACCTGCTGAGTGCCGGTGTGCGGGGCGATGACATCTACACCGACCATGGAGTGTCTGGGGGCCGTGGCTCGCGCCCGGCCTTCGATAAGGCAGTGGCGGCACTCGAGTTGGGGGACACACTGGTCATCACGACGCTGGACCGTCTGGGACGGTCGACGCAGAACATGCTGGCCTTCGCCGAAGCGTTACGAGGCAGAGGAGCCGGGCTGCGGGTGCTCAACCTGGGTGGGGGAGACGTGGACACCCATACCCCGATGGGTTCGATGGTCTTCACTGTCATGGCCGCCCTGGCCCAGATGGAACTGGAGATCAAGCGAGAGCGGATCACCGACTCGGTGGCCAAACGGAGGGCCGCCGGCAAGGACCTCGGCGGGCGCCGGCAGACCTTCACTGACTCCCAGATCCGCAATGCCCTCCGGCTGATCGACGGTGGGGAGCCGGCCACCCAGGTCGCCCGTGACCTCGGCATGTCCAGGGCCACCTTGTACCGGCGCATCCGGGAACTGCCGATGCCGACACTCCTTTGAGCGAACGGTCGTCGACGAATTGAGTGAGGCGTAGGTTTCTCCGTCCGGCGACCGTGGCGTGCTGGAGGGGTGCGGTATATGCCTCGCTTGCTTGCGCGGTGGGGCTCGCAGACTTCATGAAATCTTGAGGGTTACTCAACCGGAGCTCAAGGTGCAGCGCTGACTCTGAGCGCAGGACGGTCCCGGGGTGCTAGGACTTCGGGCACGGCTCGTGGCTGGAGCCCTTGGGGTGTCGGGCGGGCCTGGGCTATCGGGGGAATCACGAGTGGGACATCCAGAACGGAAGGATCCGCCCTGGCGGGTCCCACAAGTGGTGTCCGCTGCTCCTCGAGGCGGTTGGTGGGCATCGACGCGGCTCATGGGCAGGCGCTGATCGGGTTGATGGCGGTGCACATCCTGCCCACCGAGGACCAGATGACTGGCGAGCCGACCTGGGCACTCGTCGCGGTAGATTCGCGAGATCATCATCGATACCGGGTGCCGGGCCCCGGCAACCGGGCTTTTGACCGGACCGTGGGGCCGCACTTCGGCCAGCGGGCTGGTCCTGGACCTAGGAGTCACCATGGTCGTGTCCCTCACCGGTCGGGTCTTGGTGGTTGACGATGAGATCGATCTAGCGCGGTTGATCGAGGGGTACCTGCGCGCGGCGGGGCTTGAGGTCGTCGTACGCCACAACGGCCTGGATGCCGTGGCTGCGGTGCGGACGTTCGTCCCCGATGTGGTGGTGCTCGACCTGGGGCTGCCCGGGATCGACGGGATCGAGGTGTGCCGTCAACTGCGAGCCTTCTCGGACTGTCACGTGCTGATGCTCACTGCCCGCGACGACGAGGTGGACAAGATCGTGGGGCTGTCGGTGGGAGCCGACGACTACGTGACCAAGCCGTTCAGCCCGCGCGAGCTCGTGGCCCGGGTCCAGGCCATGCTGCGCCGGGCCCGCACCCGCCCCGCGCCCACACCGGCACCGGTGGGACAGGAGCGGGTGATCGGGGACTTGGTGGTGGACGAAGCATCCCGTGAGGTCCACCTGCTCGGAGAGCTGGTGGACCTCACGCGCATCGAGTTCGACCTGCTGGCCGCCCTGGCCGCCCATCCCGGGCGGGTGCTCTCCCGCCGGCAACTGCTCGAGATGGTTTGGGATGCGCAGTGGATCGGGGATGAGCACTTGGTTGATGTGCACATCGGGCGGATCCGCAGGAAGTTTGGGGAGGACGTGGCCAGTCCGCGGTTCATCCACACCATCCGCGGCATCGGTTACCGCATGGGGGCGGGGCGATGACCGCCGCCGCGCCTGAGCGCATCAGCTTTTGGGGCCATCTGACGGTGCGGTTGATAGTGGCGCAGATCTTGGTCCTGTTGGCCGGTCTGGTGATCGTGCTGCTGACTGCTGTCCTGGCCGGACCGTCGATGTTCTACGACGAACTCATCGACGCCGGTCACGCCAAGGAGGCCACCGAGTTGGGGTTTGAGCACTTGGAGGAGGCTTTGCGCCCGGTCAGCCTCATCGCCATGGGTGTTGGGGCGGTTCCGGCTCTGTGCGTCGCCGGGCTGCTCAGCTTCTACCTCCACCGCACCATCGGAAGGTCCCTGGCCTCCTTCACCGCCGCCGCACGGGCGGTGGCCGCCGGCCACTACGACGTGCGGATTCCCTCGACCGGACTGGGGCCGGAGTTCGACTCCCTGGCGGGCTCCTTCAACGACATGGCGGCCAAGCTCCAGGCTGTGGACACCACCCGCCGGCAGATGCTGGCCGATCTGGGACACGAGATGCGCACCCCGCTGGCCAACCTGAAGGGACACCTGGAAGGCATCGAGGACGGAGTCATCGCCCTGGACGAGCGGACCACGGCGATCCTGCAGGCCCAGACCACCCGGTTGGAGCGGTTGGCCGGGGACATCCGGGCCCTGACCGGGGCCGAAGAGGGCCTTCTCCATCTCCAGCCCACTGCCGTCGACATGGCGCGACTGGCCCAGCAGGCGGTGGCGGCCATTGAACCTCTCGCCGTCCAGCAGAACATCACTGTCACGACTACCGGTGCCAGCACGGCCCCGGTCGTGCTGGATGAGCAACGGATGGGGCAGGTGCTGAGCAATCTGCTGGAGAACGCTTTGCGCCACACCCCATCGGGAGGGACCATCACCGTGCACACCGATCTGGACCCGGTGTCGGTGACCGTCACGGTCACCGACACCGGGGAGGGCATTCCTGCCGAGGCCCTGCCCCACGTCTTCCAGCGGTTCTACCGCGCCAACACCGGTCGAGAAGCTCACCGCGGTGGCTCCGGGCTGGGACTGGCCATCAGCAAAGCCCTCGTCGAGGCCCACCGGGGGACCCTGGAAGCCACCAGCCGCGGACCTGGGCAGGGGGCCAGTTTCCGGATCCGCCTAACCCGAGACCACCTCCAGAACTGACCTGTCCCCATGGCCACAGTGACGAGGCTGCTGACGACTGACCCTGCTGGCCTCTGGGGCCGCCCGCAGAGATACGAGAGGTTCCCAAGCTCACGACCAGAAGGAGCTTTGCAGACACCCCTTTTGCATAAGGCCGGTTAGCGGCGAGCTGTACTGCGGTAGAGGTTCCCCAGCGGGCGTCGCACGCGTGGAGTCCACCCCGCAGACTTCTCCTTGGGGCGACAGGACAGCGAGCAACCGTGCTCTACATGTGGCCTGCTGTCACTTGTTGTACGAGAACAGCCCTGCCGTTGGCGTTGGACCTCAGGCCAGTGGGGATCCCTATTGGTGTTGCCTCGATGCCATTAGAGGCCGAAGGCTCCGCCGCTGACGAGGATGGCGATGCCGAGGCCGATGAGCACGATCGGGAACAGGATGTGTTCCCAGCGTTCCAGGACCTCGGCGATCGGCCGGCGGGTGGCGACGAACTTGGCCAAGCCCACCAGCACCGCGACCAGGGCCAGGAACACGATGCAGTAGGCCACTACCGCGGTCGGGCCGACACTGAGGAAGACCGGGACGTAGACCCCGATGTTGTCACCGCCGTTGGCGAAGGTCACCCCGGCCACGGTCCACACGGCCACGTTCTTGCCCTCATCGTCGTCATCGTCATCGTCCCCGCGACAGGCCTGCCAGGCGGCCCACAGGCCCAGACCCAAAGGGATGAGCCCGAAGTACGGGATGGCCTCTGGGGGCAGGAACGCCCCGGCGCCCAGGGACACGACCACGGTCGCGCCGAGGATGCCGGCGAACCCCAGGTACTGGCCGAGGGTGATCCGGGTCGTTGTGCCGTGTTGTCCCGCCCCGCGGGCGAAGAACAGCGAGAGCACAATGATGTCGTCGATGTTGGTGGCGATGAACAAGCCGATGGCCTGCAGGACCGAGGACAGGATCACGCGCCTACCCCCGTGTCGCAGCAGCCGGGCAGCGAGCAGGCTGGGTCCAGGCAGGGGCGCTCTCGTCGGCCGCGAGGGTGACCTCGACCAGCGCGGTCAGCGCCTGCGCCAGGTGTGCATCGGCGATCTCATACCGGGTCTGGCGGCCCTCGGCCGTGGCGGTGGCGATCCCGCAGTCCCGCAGGCATGCCAGATGGTTCGACACGTTCGACCGCGTCAATCCCAGGTCTCGGGCCAGATCCGCCGGATAGGCCGGGCCCTCCAGCAAGGTCATCAGAATCCGGGACCGGGTCGGGTCGGCCATGGCGCGACCCAGCCGGTTCATCACGTCCAATCGCGCCGCACTAATCACCATGCACTGAACTATACAGCTGCGACTGAATCGTCGGGCAGTCTCTAAGGTCAGCGGGTGGGCTTGTTGTCGGCGGGGGAGCGTGGGTCGAAGGTGAGGGGGCCACCGTCGCGTTGCTTGAGTTCCTCGTACCAGCGTGCGGCGTCGACTTGGGAAGCGGATTCGACGGCGCGCTCGGTGCGGTCGCCGCGGAAGATCGCGCGCAGAATGAGCCAAAAAATGATGCCGATGCAGATGGACGGCAGCACGGCCGCGAAGTACTCCATGGAAGCATTCTCCCTTGAAGATCTGGACGGACGCTGGCGCCGGGTGTGTATTCAGCGCGATGCTTGGGTGTTTGGTTGAGGTGTTCCACGGGGACGGGTGGCGGTGTACCACTGGGCGCAGAACACAATGATTAAGGTGACGTCTACGGCGTCCCCGCCGTAGTACATGATCTGCGCTCCGATGCGTGCGTCGGCGGATTCAACGCCGACGGGTGGGTGACCGTAAAGCCACTTGGCCAGGATCGAGTGGACTGTGAGGAACCCGATGAGCGCTGACGCCCGCAGGGGAAAAGAGCTTCGGTGGGGGTTCGGGTCGATTCCCACTATCGCGACGGTGAAAAGATAGCCGGCCAGGATGACGTGGGCGTGGACGAGCGCATGCAACCACACCGAGGTGTGCATCAACTGGTACAGGTCGGTGGTGTACAGCGCCCACAGGCCTCCGGCGTTGAGCACCACGGCGATCACCGGATGGGTCAGCCCACGCACGAGAGCGGTGCGCAGAACCCGGGAGAGTGCCCGGGCCTCGGGTACGGGCAAAACGCGCAGAGCGAGGGTGACAGGAGCACTGAGCACTAGGCACAGTGGCGCGATCATGCTCAGGAGCAGGTGCCCGACCATGTGCGCGGAAAAGCTCGTCCGGGCGGCGTCAGCCAGCGGGCCCACCAGTCCGGCCCCGGCACAGAAGAGCCCGGTGTACCACAGGATGGTGCGGTGGATCGGCCACCGTCCACGGGCTCGGTGCACCCACAGCCCCGCGACGTAGCCGGCCGCGGCCAGGCTTAACGCTAGGAGGGTGAGGTATTCGAACAGAGCCCAGCCGAAAAAGCTGTGATCGTGACTCATCGCGGTCACCTTAGTGCAAACTGGCGCAGGAGGGAGGCGGGAGTGCCGGTCCTGAGCTTTTGACCGCGTTGCCTTCCGATGTTGGGACAACGCCACGGCTGCACGTCGTGCAGGAGGCCCAGCAGCGGTCCAGAGACGCCCTTCTTTGAAGCCACCCCCAAATGTTGAGCTTAAGTAAAGACGGGGTGTAGATACCTTCAAGCTTGGCCAATATCGGCTTCTCGCCCTGTTTTCCGGGTTGTAGAGGACGTAACTTTCAGCGTGAGAACCCCCAGTTCTCATCGGCCGATGGCCCGGGCAGTCCCCTGGGTCAATGGTGTGAGGGTGCCCTGGCTCGGCCTCCCCCGAAGTCAGGGCACCCTCTTATAACTGGACTGGCACGGCCTTGAATCGTTGTGGAGACGACGGTCCCCTCAGCACCTTTCGCGCAGATGCCGGACATGCGGCACCGATCCGCCTACTTTTCTTGTGCTGCCCGTGAGGCCTGCCCCTGTCATCGGAGGCTCATGGAATCTTCAGGGGAACGTGAACGTCTTGCCGCTGGGACTTTGCCCAGCGCACGCCCGGAAGGCCGCACGACAGGGGTCCCCCGCGATTGCGGCCACGGCTACGGGCCGTCCACTTCGTGGGTTTTGGTGGGCCGGTGCGAGCAGGGAAGTCGTGGGCGTCATGTCACGGGCGGAGCCACTCGCCCTGGCGGGATTGAATGCTGCACAGATACGGCCCACGCGCCGCTGGGTGAGTATCGGTGCGGCCCGGAGGCTGGTGGTGACCGGGTCGATGGCCTTCCACGTTCTGCTGGCCTGAAGCGAGGAAGCTGGGGGCTTCCGCAACGTGAGGGACCGTGCTCATAACGGTCGAGACGCCCTTCCGGTTGCCACGGATCCGTCGCCGTGGGAGAACAGCCTGGTGACAGCGCCGTAATCAGTCGGTGGAGGTGCGGCGGGGCAGATGAACCCGGAAGCTGGTTCCGCGCCCGGGTCCATCACTGGCGGCCTCCAAGGTCCCGCCGTGGGCCTCGACCAGGGATTTGCTGATGGCCAGGCCCAGTCCCGAGCCGACGCGGTGGGCCTCCCGGCCGGTGTTCGCGCGGTAGAAGCGCTCGAAAACGTACGGGAGGTGTTCGTTGCTGATGCCTTCTCCGGAGTCGGTGACGGTAACGGTGGCGGCCTTCGGGGTGTGGTCGGTGTGCACGGTGATGGTGCCCCCCGGCGGGGTGTGGCGCAGGGCGTTCTCCAGCAGGTTGCTCAACACCTGTCCCATCCGCTCCCGGTCCAATGCGACCGGGGCGGACTCCATGCCGGTGCTCCGCGAGGTGATCGACACGCCCTTGCCGAGAGCGTGGGGCTCGATGGCCGCAACCGCCTGGACCGCCAGGTGCTCGGGGTCCTGGGGGGTGAGCTGCAGACGGGTCATGCCTTCCTCTGCGGCGGTGAGCTGGCGGATGTCGATGGCCAGCCGCTCCAGCCGGGCGATCTGGGCGTGGAGGATGCCGGTGGTCCGTTCATCCCACTCGACCACTCCGTCCTCGATGCCTTCCAGGTGTCCTTTGAGACTGGCCAGCGGGGTGCGCATCTCGTGGGCTAGATCGGCCAGCATCTGGCGGCGGGTGGTGTCCACGGCGTCGAGCTTGGCGGCCATCTCGTTGAAGGATGAGGCCAGGGAGTCGAACTCCGGGCCCAGCTTGGAGGAGGTGACCCGCACCTCGTAGTTGCCGGCGGCCACTTCGCCGGCGGCGGTGGTGAAGGAGGCCAGGGACTGTCCGATCGCGCGGTAGAGGTAGAAGGTGAGCATCCCGGCGAGGTAGAGGGCCGGCAGCCCTCCGATGGCCAGGGCGGTGAGGCTCACCGAGCGGAAGGCGTGTTCCAGGTGCACCAGTCCGGTGGCCTCACTCGCGTGGCCGGCCTCGATGAGCTCGTGGTAGAACATCTTCGGCCCGACCAGCACCGCAGTGAGCACTACGATGATCAGCCCGATGGCCAGTACCGCGGTCTGGGCCAGCAATAACCGCACCGTCAGCGGACTCCAGGACCAGCATCGGCCTGTCGGCATGGTGGTGCTCATCCTTCGGTGCCGATCCGGTAGCCGACCCCGCGGATGGTGTGGATGAACCGCGGGCTGGTGGCCTCGTCGCCGAGCTTCTTGCGGATCCGCCCGATGTGCACGTCCACCAGGTGCTCGTCCCCGGTCCAGACGGTGTCCCAGACCATCTCCACCAGCTGCCGGCGGGAGAGCACCAGCTGCGGATGGGCTGTCAGGCACAGGAGCAGGTCGAACTCGATCCTAGTCAGCGCCACCGGTTCCCCGCCCAGGCGCACCTGGCGGGCGGCCTTGTCCACCACCAGGTCCCCGATCACCAGCTCTTCCCCCGCCGGTGCCGGTGTGGGCGCGGGGCGGGTGCGGGCCCGGCGCAGCATGGCCTGGACCCGGGCCACGAGCTCGCGCGGGCTGAACGGCTTGGTCACGTAGTCGTCGGCTCCCACCGACAGCCCCACGATCTTGTCCACCTCGTCGTCGCGGGCAGTGAGCATCAGCACGTGACAGTCCGAGAAGGTCCGCAGTTGACGGCACACCTCGATCCCGTCGATCCCGGGCAGCCCCAGATCCAGCACCAGCACGTCCGGGGCGAAGTCCCGCACCGCGGTCACGGCCTCGGGGCCGTCGTGGCGCACCGCGACCTCGAGTCCCGCCTTGCGCAGATAGTCCGTGACCAGCTGCGCGAGGTCGATCTCGTCGTCGACCACCAGAATCCGTCCGGTCAGGGGCGGGGACATAAGGGCTCCTTGATCAGTGGAAGGGATCCTGTGTGCGGGCTGGAAGGCTGCACGACCGGCGGTTGGTCTGAAGCAAGACGGCAGCGGGGGCATTGAGCGATGGGGTCTTCCGACTCGATGCGGGTCGGCTGGTTGTGGTCCTCCCGGTGGTGTGGGTCAGGCAGAAGGGCGGGCGGCCACCCTCCCAATCTTTTTGCATCTGCTCATGCATGCAAATAGTTGCACATTAGGGGACAACAGAGCGCAGAAGTGGGGATATTTATGAAAAGTCAAGTATTGCTAACGTGAATACTGGCGGGTAGTCGGGGAAACACGGGCTGGTGTTCCCGAAGGCTGCGCCCACGGGACGGTGTCCCGTGCGCCAATCAGGATCTGGGGGATCCCACAGCGGCCGGCGACTGTGCCGACCGACCAACGATGAGGCAGCAACTGCCGAACCAGTGGGGGAACACATGCTTAAGTACCAGACTCAGACGGACAGGCTGGGCAAGATCGAGATCCCGGTCAGCGGCATCCGGGTGACACCGATGGACACCAATGAACTGCACCGGTGGATTGCGGCCACCTGGGAGGAACGGCGCAAGACCGTGATCCTCGGCCATAACCTGCACAGTCTCTTCACATGGGAGGTCAACCCGACGTTCCGCGCCTTCTACGACAAGGCCGACGTGGTACTCACGGACGGCTTTCCCATCCTGAAAATGGCCAAGTGGTGCTCCGGGCGGCCACTCAGCGCCAGGCGCCACCGTATCGGCACCATGGATTGGCTGCCCGGGCTGATCCGGAGCACCCCGGTGCGGCGCGTCGCCGTCATCGGCGCGAGCCCGGACAGCAACGCCGCCACGGTCGCTCTGCTGCGTGCGGAGGACCCCGAGCGCACGGTCGACGGCTGGGCCGGTGAAGGGTGGAACCCGGAGCTCGAGGACCGGGTCGTTCGGGCCCTTCAGCAGTTCCAGCCGGACTTCGTCATCGTGGGCCTGGGGATGCCGCTGCAGGAGGAGTTCCTGAGCCGGCACTGGGAGGAGTTGCCCACGGCGATCTACGCGGCCGTCGGTGGGGTGATCGACCAGTACTCCGGGATCCAGAAATCGGCTCCGCGCTGGCTCGGGCCCATGGGTCTGGAGTGGGCTTACCGGCTGGCCACCCAGCCGCGGCGGCTGGGTCACCGGTATCTCATCGAGCCGTGGATCCTCGCCTACCTCCTGGCGGCCAAGGCCGCCCGTCCAAGCGTCGGAGCGGCAGCAGCCCGCTCCTGAGCCGGCTGTGAACGGCGGGTCCGGGCGCCCCGCCCTGGCCCACCGTCTCGTGCGGACCGGCCTCCTCAACGTTGCCGGTCACAGCAACTCGCCCGTGGGCCGGAGCGGGACCTAGGGTCCGCTCCGGCCCGCAGCGGCCGTCTCCAGGGCGTCGAGCATCGCGTCCTCCTCGTCCTCCCACGTGGGGCGGGAGCGCCGGCGCTGCGGCCGGGGCCGCATGAGCGACTTGAGGTGGGCGGGCATGTCGTCGGCCATCTCCAGCTGGCGAATCACGAGCTCCTCGTCGCCCTCGCCGATGTAGTTGCTGTCCTCGTCGCAGAACCTGGCGAGCCGCCGCTCCATCTCCTCGGCGAGCTGACGGTCCCACGCGTCGTTGCGCGCCTGCTGGCGGGCCGCGTAGCCGTAGGCCACGAAGAACAGGGCGCGAACGCGTACCACTGCAGCGAGTGAGGCAGGTGCGGCCCGGAGTCGGTCTCCGGCTCCGGGGCCGGCGGGGGGTCACTGCGGGGGCCGGGTCCTCGACGTCAGCGGAGGGCACCGGGTCCTCATGGGGAACGAGCGGCTGTCCTGGCGCGAGGGGGAGCGACCGGTGAAACCGGTGTCGTCGTGACGGTGGGTCATCGGCTGCAGGTCTGATCCTGCGTAGACCGGCCGATGGCACGATGCCCGCCACGGGCATGGCACCCGGGGCACGGCTGTGGCCGTGTCCCGGGTGCCGTGGCTGTGCAGGGCCTACGCCGGCACCGTGGTGGGGGTGTCAGCTCTTGCGGCGACGGGACATCACACTCAGAACCCCGATCACCGCCAGGGCCAGCGCGCCCACGGCGGCGCCGAGGATCCACCCGGGGACAACACCTCCCGGGTTCTCCCGTGCTGCCGCGTCCTGGGCCTGGGCGGAGCTCTCCGAGCTCTCGGCAGGGGCCTCGGTCGGGGTGCCGCTGAGGCTGGGGGCCGGGGTGGTGGTGTCGGCGCCGTCCCCGACGTCGTAGGTGTAGGTGCCTTCGATGGGGTGGCCGTCGCTGGAGACCACCCGCCAGACCACCTGGTAGGTCTCGTCCTGGGCACCGGTGTCGGACAGGGGCTGGACCACCTGGGCGCCGGCGCGCTCGAGCGGGCCCTCGGTCACGGACTGTCCCTGGGAGTCGGTCACCAGCACCTGGTGGCCGATGTCCATGATCTCCCCGCTGTAGGTGAGCTCGATCTGTTCGGGGGCGGTCTCCAGCACGGCGTCCTGCTCGGGGAAGGTGGTGAGCACCTCGTCGTGGGCGGCGGCGGGGGCCAGCCCCAGGGCGGTCAAGGCGCCGACCGCGCTCAGGGTGGCGGCGGTACGGCGCAAAGTGCAGCTGTGGCTCAGCATGGCAAAAGGGTCCCTTCGAGGGGCAATGAATGAGTGGGGTCAGACAGGGCTGTCGAGCCGGTGGCCGGCAGCGCAGAGCGAGTCGTCGAGTCTGCCTTTCCCGCCCACGGCCACTGCCGGCCCCCGATCTGGGTGGCGGTGTTCAGCCGGCGGACAAGCCCGTGAGTCCGGCCGGGTGCAGAAGACTCCGACGAGAGGCCGCCGGTGGTCCACGGTGAGAACGCACCGGGCGCAGCAGCGACTGATCCGTCAGCGCGTGCGGGCGCCCCTGCGGGACGCGTCGGGGTCGGTGGGCCACGACCGGGGCGGACAGCACCCGCCACAGTCGAAGCACACACAGTTCTAGGGCCTCGAGCAGACCGACGACTGCTACCTCGCCGTGGCGCAGAAACCCGTAGGTGACCGCCGCAGCCACCACGTGGCAGATCAGCATGCCGGTGTCACCACGCACCAGGTGAGTCTGTGCCTGCAGCACCAGATCCGGTCCGGTGGGCGGTGAAACCCCCGTCGCGTGGTGAGTGGCATCGACCACGGTCGTCACGGACCCGGCGACCGCGAAGAGCAGGTGGAAGATGGCCTGGCTGGCCAGCACGCTGGCGAGCAGCCTGGACCGGGAGAGCACCCGGCCGGCCAGGGCCATGCACACCGGCCCGGACAATGCCAGGGGCAGTACTACCAGCATCATCGGAGGGAGGTGTCCGCCAGCGGCCACATGGGAGGCGGCGGCGAAGCCGGTGGCCACCGCGGCTCCGGCCCACCCGCGGGCAAGACGTCGCGCCCGTGCGCTCACGCCTTCACCCCCTTCACAGCATCGGCCGGTCGGCTCGGTGCTCTCATTATGTGTCGCCCCTCGACACCGCCACCAATCTGGAATGCCCTCCAGGCAGGTGCCGGTCCGGTCATCACCGCGGTGCGCCTGATCCGGCGGCCACGCCACCGTCAATGACCCGGTGTGGCCTCCTCTGGAGCCCTGGCTCAGGGCCGCCTGGTGGATTCGTCCCGCTCGGCGAGTCCGGCCATCATCGCGTTGTAGGCCTTGAGCTCGGCGTCATCGGTGCGGTCGGCGGCTCGGTCCACGCGACGGTTTTCCTTCTTGCCTTCGATCGCCCACATGATCGCCACGACCACGGCGACGACAACGGTGGGGAACTCTCCGATCCCCCACATCAGGGCCCCGCCGAACTGCTGGTCCTCGATCGGGCTCCGGCCCCAATCCCGGCCCATGTTCGCGAACCACCACGCCTGCAGCAGGGTGTCCGAGCCCATCAGGGCCACCCCGACGAAGGCGTGGTAGACCATCGTGGCCAGCAGCAGCATCAGCCGCATCATGTGGCCGGGACGGTACGGGATCGGATCGATGCCGATCAGCACGAGCATGAACAGATACCCGGTGATCAAGAAGTGGGTGATCATGAACACGTGCCCCACGTGGTACTGCAGGGTGAACCCGAACAGTGGGGTGAAGTAAAAGATCACGATCGAGGCCGCGAAGTTCACCCCGGCGACGATCGGGTGCGTCACGATCTTGGAGAACGTGGAGTGCACCAGGGCCAGGATCCACTCGCGCGGCCCGCGGGAACCGTCCTGGCGGGGCTCCAGGGCCTTGAGCACCAGCGTCACCGGGGCTCCCAGGACCAGGAAGATCGGCACCACCATCGTCAACATCATGTGCTCGACCATGTGCGCGGAGAACAGCACCAGGCCGTAGACGGCGACCCCACCGGAGGTGACGTAGAACAGCACCGCCAGCCCGATCAGCCAGGAAAGGCTGCGCAGCACCGACCAGGAGTCCCCGCGGCGGCGGACCTGCACGAACGCCCACAGGTAGACGGCGGCGAGGAAGACCACCACCGCCAGCCACAGCGGATCCACCCGCCAGGTGGTGAACCAGGAGGCGGCAGTGGGCTCCGAAGGCAGCGGGTACCAGGTGAGGATCTCGGCCGGGGTGGCATCCGGGGCGATCTCCTCGGGCACCGGTGGGGCGGTGCGGGACAGGGCCACGCCCACGCCCATGACCGCCCCCATGACCAGCACCTCCCCGGCCACCAGCTGCCACACCGCGCGCCGGGCGGCGAGACGGCCGGCCTCCACACCGGGGATCAACCAGCGGCGGTGGGCCAGCCCCGCCAGGCCCAGCCCCAGGGTCAGGGCGGCCTTGAGGAGCACCAACTGCCCGTAAGGGCTGAACAGCTGCTCCCAGGAGCCGATGCGCACCGCCGCATTGATGGTCCCGGAGAGGAACACCAACAAGAAGGCCCCGAAGGCGACCGCCGAGAAGCGGCGCAGCACCACCGCGGCCATCGGCACCCGGCCCCGGACGCCGGCACCGCGGCCGGCCCCCGCGGGCAGCGTGCCGGTGCCCGCGTCAGACCCGCTCAGCTGCGGAGAGAGCCAGGCGAGCACCACCAGCCCACCGGTCCACAGGCACACGCCCAGCAGGTGCAGGCCCAAGGAGTTCACCGCACCCATGTGGTCCGCGCCCCCGGCAGCGTGACCGGTGAGGGCCATCGCCACCAGGGCCGTGCACGCCAGGACGAAGGTGAGCAACAGCCCCATCAGGGCCCGGACGCCGAAGACCAGGGTGGTGACCACGGCAGCGGCCACCACGGTCGCCGCCTGAGACTGCCCCAGGGAAAGATCCGTGGCGTAGTACAGCAGCTGCTGCGCGTAGGCCTCGTCCCCGCCCACCGGCACCCCCGCCACATCGGAATAGGACAGCACCAGCACCGCCACGGCAGCCACCGTCCACACCACCGACGCCACCTCGGCCAGACCCATGGTGGCCGTGAACAAGGGGTGCTCCGCTTCCTGGCCCCCGTTCCGCCCGTCTGTGCGGCGGCGGAGCCCGTCACGAGTTTTCGGTACGACGCCCAGAGCGAAGAGCAGGGAACCCATCACCACGACCAGGGCACTGTTGTGCACCACCTCGACCACGGGCAGACCCCAGCGCACCAGCGCCCCCGGGTCAGCCGCCAGACGAGCGGCCCCCGAGCCGCTGTAGAGCATCGCCAGAATCAACACCGCCAGAGCCACCACCAAGGCAGCAGCGAGCTGCCCCGGCCTCACCCTGTGACCACCGGGCTTCGCCTGCCCGGTGCGCGCCTGCCCGGTGTGCTCGGGCGTTCTCGTACTCATGAGCTAATCTCCTTCACCCGCCTCTGAAGGAGGGGACGGGTTGCCTCCATTGTCCTCGCCGGGCACCCCACCCCCGCCCCACATGATCGGCCGCGCCCCTCAACAGGTCTCAGCGACGGCCTCCTGGGCTGCGCCAGAACTCTCACCGCCCCGTACGCGGCATCTGGGTGGCTCGGGGGTCAGTGGGGGTGGCCAGCAGCTTTTCCCTGTACTGGATCTCGGGCTGCTGGCTGATGAGGATCGACTGCGCCAAGAAGGTCACGGTCGGATCCTCCGTGCACCCCAGGATGGCGGCAACCATGCTGGGGCCGGCCTGGTGGTGGGGGATCATCAGCTACAGGTCCCATCTCCCCGGCCCCTGGCCCCTCAGCCTCCTCGAGTTTGGCGAGCTGCTGAGGAGATGCCCAGCATCGCCGCAACTTTTCGTGAGGCGGCCGGGGCGAACCCATGAAGCCCACCGTGGCCGCCATCCTCATCCATCCATGCCACGACCGGCTGGATCGAGACTGAGGGTAGTTCCCACACCGAAAGCCACCCGTGCATCTGCCTGGCCTGTTGTTGGTAGGTGTCGGCAATAACGTACTGGACACACAAGAAGGGCATGCCCATCCACGAAAGGATGGTCACGCCCTCAGCTCAGGAACTCTCCACCGCGCACAGTCTGCACTGCACACAGCGGTTTCCGCAGTGCCCCCTAGCTCCTGACATCGTCCCAGGTGGGGAGCAATGTCCATCGAGATGCTTCCCCGGTCCTTGGCAGGCCGAGCGCCAGTCTTGCCCCTCTATTTTACTTCTCCCTCCCGATCGCGAGCTAGGGCCATGCCCCTAACGGTTTGAACCGGCTCGTTCTAAAACCGACAGAAGTGGTTGCCACTCGGGTCTTCCGAATCCAAGGAAACTCGCATGACTCCACAGAACTTCGTACGCCAGCGTCAGGCCAACCACGCCTGGTGGTGCTGCGCCACGTGGAGGAGGTCTGATCGGACGGAAGTCTGGACAAGCCCACACCGGACCCAGGGGGCTGAGACCGCGTCGCCAACCTGGTCGGTCCGTAAATTTCCTCGCGCCGTATGGCAGTCCTTCAGATGGGTGCGGTATGCACCCGTGGGTGTACCTGGGAAATCAACTCCGGGATGGATGCTGCGCAATGACCTGGCCGACATGCTTTAGATGTCGGCGCACCAAAAATTGCCTCCGCAACAGCGGTAGGGGCTCGGCAAAATAAATCCCCGCATCTCGCCAGGAGATCAAAATGTCATCCACACGCGCATTGTCCACGCATACCGCCATGCCCAGCAGCCGGCGCTACTTCTCCAAGGCCGTATTGTCCATGGCCTCGCTCACTCTCGCCGCAGGCGGCCTCGCCACCCTCGGAGCACCGGCCCAAGCCGCGGCCACCCCGACCACCCAGGTGCAGCCCACCGTGGTGGAGACCCAGGGGCAGCAGAAGGGCTGTGATGTGGATGCTTACAAGCCGCATTACAAGAAGTATCAGGGGAAGCATTACGCCGCGTTCCCCTTCAAGGTGAAGTGCGAGAAGGGCTACACCAAGGTGCAGGTGAAGCAGTACTACTACGCCGAGGACAAGTACGGGAATTCTCACGAGCACGGCAGCGACTACTACCAGTACAGCTTCAACCACCACGGCGGTGAAACCTGGGGCGGGGGGCAGTGGCGCCACTTCAATCACCACCAGGACAAGAAGGTGTACCACGTGGTCAAGTACCGCTACTGGGACGGTCACGGCTGGTCGGACTGGTACAAGGACGTGAGCCACAAGACCGGCCTCGGGCACTGATCGCACTTTGGTGGGGGCCAGCCAGCTTGTGGCTGGCCCCCACCCTTCGACACCGGTGAGGGCCCCATCCGCACGCCGTCGTGGCTGGTGACAGCACCCCGCAGCATTCCTCTTGCACCACTGGATGCAATTCTTGGGCAGCAGAACCGTGGCCTCCAGGTCCTCGACGGGGGCTCCCGAAGTGCCGGGTATCGATGAACACTCCTCACTTGTCGCCCATCACAAAGACATTTCTGGGTGGGACAGTGATCGGGCCGAACCAGAAACCCCAGATCGGACCGGGTCTACTCCCCGGGATCACGGACCAGAAGGTCCGCGGGGGCGCTGTCATGAGAGGGTTGCAGCATGTCCCATCCTGCGTCCCCCGGCGTCTCCCCACCCGATGAACCCCGCAGCGCCCAGGGATCCTCCCCGGCCGGACCTGGGGCCGAGAACCTTCCCGCGAAGGCCGCCCCTGGGGCGGTCCTGTACGAGGAACGGTTGTCGGCCGCGTGGTGGATGTGGTTGCTCGTGCTCTTCGCGGGCCTGGTGGGTTTCATCGCCCTGGCCCCGATCAACATGTGGGCCGGGACGGCCGTCGGGGCCGTGGTCGCCGGCGGCACTGCGGTGGCGTTGATTGTTTCGAGCACCGGGATCGTGATCACCGGGGAGTCGTTGCAGGTGGGGCGGGCCCGTATCGAGCGTCGGTTTGTGGGCGAGGCCGAAGCGTTTCGCGGCAGCGCCGTGCAACGGGTGCGGGGCCCCGAGCTTGACGCCCGCGCCTACATGAACTTCCGCGTCTCCGTGGGCCCGGTGGTCCGCATCCAGATCACCGATCCCGTGGATCCCACCCCTTATTGGTTGACCTCGACCCGTCACCCGGAGCGCATCGTCGAGATCCTCTCCGCCGGCTGAGACCGGCGTCCTGTGAGGGGCTCGTCCGGTGACCAGCTCTCAGAGGCTCCGGAGAGTATTGAGGATGGGGATGGGTGTCACCCAGATGGCCTCGGCTTCCACCGGGGCCAGATCGATCGCGGTGTGCTGGTTCCCCGGTACACCGGTGGTTCCGCTGGCTCCCTGGGCGATGACACGAAAAGGCCCGCCCGGCACGAGGCCGCAGGCGCGGAACCGGGTCAGGAGTTGCGGGTCGGCATCAGAGAGACGAACGATCTCGTATCGTCCCGGCCTCGCCCTGGTGAGCCGGGTGGTGTTGAGTGGGCGACGGGTGCGTCCCTGCGCGGTGGGGATCGGGTCCCCGTGCGGATCGGCCGTAGGCTGTCCCAGCTGGGCGTCGATGCGCTCGATCATCGCGTCGGAGACGGCGTGCTCGAGACGTTCGGCCTCGTCGTGGACCTCCTCCCACGGATACCCCAGGGTGGTGACGAGGAAGGTCTCCAGCAGTCGATGCCGGCGCACCATCGCGACCGCGTACGCGCGCCCCTGCGGGGTGAGGGTGACGGGTTTGTAGGGCTGGTACTCGACGAGCCCCTGGGCGGCCAGTCGCTTGACCGTGTCGGTGACGTTGGGGGCGGAGGTCCCCATCCGCGCCGCCAGGGCTGTGGTGGTGATCGGCGGGTCGCCCCATTCGGTGGCCGACCAGATCGCCTTGAGATAGTCCTGGGCGACCGGGGTGATCTCACTCAAGTCCATGGGATCCACGCTACCGAGTGCCGCGCCGGAGCTGCCGGGCCCACTCAATCGGCCCCGGTGGCGGTCAGGATGATCAGCGCCAGATTCAACGACACGATCAGGGCCACGACCACCCAGGCGGCGACAGTCAAGGCCACCTTGTTCACGAAGGCGCCCATCAGATCCCGGTTGCTGCTCAGTCGCACCAACGGGATCAGGGCGAAAGGGATACCCAGGCTCAGCAACACCTGGGACAGCACCAGCGCCCAGGTCGGGTCCACCCCGACGGCGATAATGACCAGGGCCGGGATCAGGGTGATCAGCCGGCGGGTGAACACCGGGATGCGCACGTGCAGCAACCCGCCCATGATCGCTGATCCGGCGTAGGAGCCCACCGAGGTCGAGGCCAGCCCGGAGGCCAGCAACCCGATGCCGAAGGCGACCCCGACGGCCGGACCCAGGGCGGCGGTGATCGCCGCATGGGCTCCTTCGATGCTGTCGGTGCCGGGCACCCCGGCGAGGTTACCCGCGGCCAAAAGCAGCATCGCGATGTTCACCGACCCGGCCACGAGCAGGGACAGCAGCACGTCCCACCGGGTGGCGGTCAGCAGCCGCGGCAGGGCCTCGGCGGGCACCGAGTGCCCGTGGCGGTCCCGCGCCAGGGCGGAGTGGGCGTAGATGGCGTGGGGCATCACCGTGGCCCCGAGCATGCTCGCGGCCAGCAGGACCGTCGGGGTGCCCTCGAACCGTGGGACGATCCCGGCGACGGCCTCGTCCCAGGACACGGGGCCGAAAAACAGGCCGGTGACGAAACCGGCGGCGACGATCGCCAGTAGGCCGGTCACGACGAACTCGAAGACCCGAGGGCCCCGCTGAGTCTGCAGGACCAGCAGCAGCATCGAGATCACCCCGACGATCACGCCCCCGGCCAGCAGCGGGATCCCGAAGAGGATGTGCAGGGCGATCGCCCCGCCGATCACCTCGGCCAGGTCAGTGGCCGCGGCCACCAGCTCGGCCTGGACCCAGTAGGCCAGCCGCCGGCCCCGGGGCAATCGGTCGCCCAGCAACTCGGGCAGGCTCGATCCGGTGACCAGCCCGACCTTCGCCGAGAGGTACTGGATGAGTACCGCCATGGCATTGGCGGCCACCAGCACCCACACCAACAGGTACCCGTACTGGGCGCCGGCGGTGAGGTTCGCCGCGACGTTGCCCGGGTCCACGTAGGCGACCGCGGCCACGAAGGCTGGACCCAACAACCAGGGCAGCGGTTGGCGGCGCACCCACCGCTCTCCTGGGGAAGTGGCGGCAACACCTGTTGAGCCGGTGCGCCCGGTCCCGGTCCTCATAGAAAGTTAAGCTATACGAACTTTCCGGCGCGGGGAATGGGGCCCGGCCTCGAGGGCTTGGTCATGCCCCCAGACGTGCGCGCGCAGGAGGGGCTGGGCGCCTCGACAGTCGATCACAGGGGCATGGAACTCCGGACGGTGCTGGCCTCCTGGGGTGGGGGAACTGTCAGCCAGTGGGGGTGTCCTGGGTTCAGGAGATCTGCTCGCCCAGGGATATGCGGCGGAGTCGGCCGAGACCGGGCATAAACCGGCCGACATGAGCGGCGTAGGAGGCGTAGGCCTGTCGGTGGGTGCGCAGCAGGTAGGGCTCTTCGACGAGACGGACCTGCAGCTCCACGGCCACCAGCAGGCACAGCCACGCCGCTGCAGTGACCACGGTGGGCACCAGGAGGGTCAGGCCGCCCAGGGTGGTGAGCATCGCGGTGAAAATCGGGTTGCGGACCACGGCGAAGGCCCCGGTGGTGACCAGCTCGGTCCGCTCGGTGGCGTCGACACCCACCCGCCAGGAGGCGCCCATGCCGGCCTGGGCGGCCAGTACGCCGAGGAAACCCACCACGGTGACGATCAGGCCGGCCCAGGGGAAAACCTGCGGGAGCCGGGGTGCGGCCACGGTGCCGGTGAGGGCCAGGGCGGGCCCGGCCGCACCGAGGACCAGGGCGGCCGCGAACAGGATCCCGCCCCACCACTCGGGCGAGCCGGGTGCTCCGCTCACCCCGCGGAAGCCGGTAGACCCGGTGCGGCGCCGGTGGATCCACGACCGCACACCGAAGGCCGCCACCAAACCGGCCAGGTATAGGCCCAGCGCCAGAGCCGGGGCCACTTCCGTCATCATCACGGTCCTCCTCGATCGGACGAACGCAGTACGTCCCGGGTGACCCGCTGGTGCGCCCGAGGGGTGCCATTAGGCCACTCCTCAACAGTACACAGAAACCTGTACCGTAGGGGGATGACCACGGTGACCCACACCCACACTTCGGCCCTGTCCCGGCTGGGCCATGCCCTCTCCGACGGGACCCGGACCCGGATCCTGCTGGCCCTCCGAGACGCCCCGGCCCGGCCCTCGGAACTGGCGCAGACCCTCGGCGTGTCCAAACAGGTGATGTCCAACCAGCTGGCCTGCCTGCGCGGGTGCGGGCTGGTGACCTCCACTGCTGAGGGGCGCAACACCTGGTACCGGTTGGCCGATCCCCGCCTCGGGTCTGCCCTGGGGGACCTGCTGGAGCTGGTGGTCACCGTGGACCCGACCTGCTGCTCCCCGGAAGGATGCACCTGCACATGAGCTCCCTGACCCTGGACCCCAAGCCCATCACCGATGCACGCCGGGCGGTGCTGCACCGGCGGGTGCGCTGGATCGTGGCCGGCACCATCACCTACAACGTGCTCGAGGCGGTCATCGCCCTGACCGCCGGCACCATCGCCTCCTCCTCGGCGCTGATCGGCTTCGGCCTGGATTCGATCGTGGAGGTCCTCTCCGCGGCGGCGGTGGCGTGGCAGTTCGCCGCCCCGGACCCGCACCAACGGGAGAAGGTGGCGATGCGGGTGATCGCGTTCTCCTTCTTCGGCCTGGCCGCCTTCGTCACCGTCGATGCGATCCGCGCCTTGGTCGGGGCCGCCGAGCCGGAACACTCCCCGGTCGGCATCGGACTGGCCGCGGTGAGCCTGGTGATCATGCCGTTCCTGTCCTGGTTCGAACGCCGCACCGGCCGGGAACTGGGCTCCGCTTCTGCGGTGGCTGACTCCAAGCAGACCCTGTTGTGCACCTACCTCTCGGCGGTGCTGCTGGTGGGCTTGGTCCTCAACAGCACCCTGGGCTGGGCCTGGGCCGACCCGCTGGCCGCCCTGGTGATCGCCGCCGTGGCGGTCAAGGAGGGGGCGGAGGCCTGGCGCGGGGACGCCTGCTGCTCCCCGGTGGCCGTCCTGCTGGATGAGGACGGCGACGGGTGCGCCGACGGGTGCAGCTCCGGCTGCGCCTGCTGCGCCCACTGAACACGGTCAGCACGCCCCGGCGCCCGGAGACGAGGGCGCCGGGGCGCACAGCTTCTCAGGAACCGAGGTAGACGGAGATCGCGGTGAACAACGCAAATCTGCCGGTGAGCAGGATCGGTCCCGGCACGCTGGTGTCGCCTTCGTGGGCTTGGTCGGGCATCTCCTCGACCACAACGCTGGCTAACGTTCCGCCAGCCAGTGCGAGCACGGACAGAGCCTAAATTTCCGGGGCTTGAAGTGGCTCCTGTCTCCACCGCTGTGTGGGCGACGACTCCCCGCGCAGCGCCCACGCACCAACAAGTCACCTCACTCAAAGCGCAGAGCTCCCCGTTTTTCTCGGGAAATTAGCAGGAAAAATACGACAACAATTCAGGTTTTCATCGAGTCTTGACCATTTCTTTACGGTCTCTATACATTCCCGAATTGGATTGTGATTGTTTCGTAATCTCCTTGTACTCTTCAATGCGTGCCGACCACTGATCCTGTCGGCGCCCTCGTGGCACATCGCCGAGTTCTGCCGGTGCCCGGGGTTCCTGAAGAGAAATCGCTTGGCAGAAGCGGGGGAACCATTACCGGTCCCGGTGTACCGGGGCCTTGGGGTTAAGTCGTTCAGAGCGCGCGCGTTCTGCGGCCGGGTGTCTCCCACCCGCATCCGACAGCTCACCTCGTAGGCAAAGGGAGGAATTCAACCATGTCGCTTTTCACGCAGAACACTGCCCGTCACCGTGCCGAGACCTCCTCGCGTGCCGTGCGTACCACCACCATCGCCGCCGCCGCCGGCGCCGCACTGGTGGGCTCCATCGCTCCGGCCCAGGCCTACGCCGAGATCCCCGCCGCCTCCGGGTCCTCCTATGCGGCTCCGGCTTCGGCAACGGCCAACCTGGCCTCCGACTCCTACCGGGCCCCGGTCGCCGCGCAGCCCGCCGCTCCGGCCCCGCAGCAGAGCGCCGCCACCTCGAGCGTGACCCCGCAGTCCAACGCCACCACCGAGATCGCCCCGGCCGCCGGCGGCATCGTGGGCACGGCCATGCAGGGCGTGGGCACCGGCTACGTCTGGGGCGGGACCTCCTTCGGGGCCTGGGACTGCTCCGGATTCACCGGCTGGGTCTACGCCCAGCAGGGCATCGACATCCCCCGCACCAGCTTCCAGCAGATCGCCGCAGCCACCCCGACGTCCACCCCGCAGCCCGGTGACCTGGTGTCCCAGAACGGTGGCAACCACATCGGCATCTACATCGGTGGCGGCAAGATGGTCTCGGCGCTGAACCCGACCCAGGGCACCTTCGTCCACTCCGTCAACGCCATGCCCGTCGACGGGTACTACACCTACCGGTAAGCCTCGCCGATGCGGTGATGGCCAGCCGGTGGGCTCATCCGTCAGGTGCGGAGTGCCCCGCCAGGATCATCGTCGATGGACCGCATGGGTGCTCCCCGCGGCTGTAGCCGCAGACTCGAACGATTGCCACGATCCTGTCGATGTGCGCCCGCCCGCGAATCGGCACACGGGGAGCAGTCCTGCGGAGAGGCTCGGAGAGTGCTCATGGCCTTGCCCTGTCTTCCGCTGGACGCGGGCAGTGCTCATCCTGCTCCGCCTCGGCATTGGAGCGAGGGCTCCTGGGGGTGCAGCGATGGCTCGGGGGACGAGGATGCCGCAGTGGCGGACGGCACCCCCGTCCGCCTTCACCGTATGAATACGAGCTGGACATTGCCCGATCATCAAGAGAAGCCCCCATCTCATTTGATACAGATTCTGCTGTACGGTTATTGCATGAGGATCTTGTCCCCGGTCGAGGTGATGTCCCGTTTCGGCAAAGCACTGGCCGATCCCACCCGAGCCGCGGTGCTGCTGCAACTGCAGCAAGGCCCAGCGGTGCCCTCGGAACTGGCGGCCCGGATCGGGGTGAGCCGGCAGATCCTGTCCAACCACCTGGCCTGTCTGCGCGATTGCGGGCTGGTCGTGGGCGTGCCGGTGGGGCGCAACGTGCGCTATGAACTCTCGGACCCGAAGCTGGCCCACGCGTTGGAGGACCTGCTGGGCACGATCCTGACCGTCGAGCCGGTGTGCCGGTGCGGGACACCCGAGTGCGCCGCCGAGGACCTTCCCGATGACGCCACCACCCAGAAGATTCCGGCATGAGCGGCGAGCACGATCATTCCCACGCCGGCGCCGGGCGGCGGGGGAAGCTGGCGGTGGTCTTCGCCATCACCGCCACGATCATGGTCGCCGAGATCATCGGCGCGGTGATCTCGGGCAGCCTGGCGCTGCTGGCCGATGCCGGACACATGTTCACCGACTCGGCCGGACTGCTCATCGCCCTCACGGCTGCGACCCTGGCTTTGAGACCGGCCACGGACAAACGCACCTGGGGGTACCAACGCGCCGAGATCGTCGCCGCGGCCGCCCAAGCCTCGGTGTTGCTGGCCGTGGGCGGATTCATCGCCGTCGAAGGTGTACGCCGGCTATTGGAGCCTCCCGAGGTCGAGTCCACGGCCATGCTGTGGTTCGGGGTGATCGGACTGGTCGGCAACATCATCGGGCTGGTCATCCTCGCCTCGGGCCGGGGCGAGAACCTGAACATGAAGGCCGCGTTCCTGGAGGTGGCCAACGACGCCCTGGGCTCGGTAGCGGTGATCGTCTCGGCGATCGTCATCGCCACCACCGGGTGGACCCGAGCGGATGCGGTCGTGTCCTTGTTGATTGCCGCCCTGATCGTGCCGCGGGCTCTGATGCTGCTGCGCGACACCATTGAGGTCCTGATGGAAACCACCCCGAAGGGCCTGGACCTCGAGCAGGTGCGCACCCGCCTGGAAGCCCTGCCGCACGTGGTCGGTGTGCACGATCTGCACGCTTCGCGCATCGACTCCGACACCCCGGTGCTCTCGGCCCACGTCACCGTCCACGACGGCTGCCTGAGCGCTGAGCACGCCGGTGTGGTGCTGGCGGATTTGCAGGCCTGCGTGGCCCGTGACTTCGACGTGGCCATCGAGCACTCCACCTTCCAGATCGAACCGGCCTCCCACCGCCACGATGAGCCCCTCCACCCCTAGCCCCCTCCACCGGTACGCCCTGCTGCCGGAGACAGAACGGACACCCCTGTGAGCACTACCGCCAGCCCGCCCACCCCACAGCAGAAGCCCTCGAAGGCCAAGATCATCGTGTGGGTCCTCCTGGCCGCCGTTGTGGCCGCCGTGGCCATCCCGATCCTCATCGCCCGTGCCAACTCCACCCCCGATACGGTGCCCCAGGGCCAGGGCCAGGGGCAGGTCGTGCGGGAGAACAGTCGGGTGCTCTCCCAGGCACCGGACGAACAGGCCGTGCTGGTGGAGTTCCTGGACTATGAGTGCGAAGGGTGCCGGGCCGCCTACCCCGTCATCGAGGAGCTGCGGGCCGAGTACGCCGACACGGTCACCTTTGTCCACCGCTACTTCCCGCTGCCGGGCCACCGCAACTCCATGAACGCCGCCCTCGCGGTCGAAGCCGCCGCCCAGCAGGGACAGTACGAGCCGATGTACCAGCGCATGTTCGAGACCCAGGAACAGTGGGGAGAGTCGGCCGAGGACCAGAGCGCGGTCTTCCGCGGCTTCGCGCAAGCCATCGGCCTGGACATGGCCGCCTTCGATGCCGCGGTGGCCGATCCGGCCACCCAGCAGCGCATCGAACTCGACGTCGCTGACGGTGAGGCTCTGGGCGTGGGCGGAACCCCGACCTTTTACCTCGATGGGGAAGTCCTGAACCCGGAGACGCTGGAGCAGTTCCGAGCCGAGATCGAAGCCGCCGCCACCAGCTGACCCCCTCCATCACGAGACCACTGACCGCTTGCACCTTCGAGGGGCCCTCCCATGACTGATACCACGACCATCGACCGCCCCCACGGCGCCGAACCGGACGCCGCGGCGCACCTGCCCGGCTTCGCCCGCCACCGCCCCTTCGCCCTGGTCCTGCTGGTGACCGGGGTGATCGGCTGGATCGCCTCGGCGATCCTGGTGCTCGAACGTTTGGAGCTCTACCGCGACCCCGACCACGTCACCAGCTGTGACATCAACCCCTGGGTGTCCTGCGGGCAGGTCATGGGCACCTGGCAGTCGGAACTGTTCGGCTTCCCCAACCCGCTGATCGGCATCGTGGCCTTCGCCGTGGTCATCACCACCGCCATGGCCGCCGCCTCCGGGGCACGGTTCGGGCGCTGGTACTGGATCGGCCTGCAGATCGGAGTCACCGCCGGGGCGGTGTTCGTGATCTGGTTGTGGTCCCAGGCGCTGTTCACCATCTACATCCTGTGCCTGTACTGCATGATCGTATGGGCGGCGATGATCCCGCTGTTCATCCTGCTCACCGTGCGCAACCTCGCCCACGGCGTCATCCCCGCCCCGCCCCGGTTGGTGCGGTTTGCCTCCGAGTGGGCCTGGACCCTGGTGGCCATCGCCTACGTGGCCGTGGCTGCCTCGGTGTTCTTCCGCTTCTTCACCGCCTTCACCGGCCTCTGATCCACCCCTGAGCGATTCCTGCCATAGCGCCCCTTCAAGGATGTCATGGCCACGATGTTCAGCGATCCGACAACTGCCCCCTGGATCTTGCCGCAACACCTGTTGCTGGACGTCCTCGAACAACAGCCAGAGGGCCCCTGCCATGGCAGGGGCCCTCTGGCTGTTCCCGGCGGGGCCGTGCATCCGGTGACACGACGCGCTCCGTTTGAGGGATGGAAGCGGCCACCAGCAGTTGGACACCCACGCGAGTGCTGCCCCTGCTCATCGGAGGATCCCCGTATTGACTTCGAAGTCGTTTGTATAGCTTTCCTCAAGACGTCGTGAAGATTCCCCGTAGCTTGCTCCCTGGTT
This sequence comes from Kocuria sp. CPCC 205231, assembly GCF_040980965.1. Taxonomy (NCBI): domain Bacteria; kingdom Bacillati; phylum Actinomycetota; class Actinomycetes; order Micrococcales; family Micrococcaceae; genus Kocuria; species Kocuria sp. CPCC 205231. The sequence goes on from NZ_JAVKPP010000014.1 coordinate 100,381, forward strand.
GCTCTACGGGCTGTTCGGCCGAGCCAGTGAGGGCATAATTTGCAAGTGAGAACACCCCGTTCTCATCACCCCGTGCACGGGCGTTAGGGTGCCCCAGTCTTTGCTCCCCTTAGGCTGGGGCACCCGTCGATAATGTGGAGGAGCGATGTAGCCCGGATCCGGAGAATCCGACGGGCACAGGACCGCCTCTCAGATCCTCAATGGGCAATCCGAAGATGAGACCCCCGAGGCGTCCCCAATGAGCACCATCATCCTGGTGGTCGCGCTGATCATTCTGTCGGTGGTGGCCGCGGCCAAGAAGCTCACCCACGGCATCATCCCCGCCCCGATTGGTGCGCTTGGCCTCCGAGTGGGCCTGATCGATGACCAGTGCCCTTGGCAAGCACAATCACATCGTCGCTTAACGATCAATCGCAATTAAGCGATAACATCGACTCATGACGAACATCAGTTGTGTGGCCGACCTGGACCCGGCCGTGGCCCTGTTCCACTCCCTGTCCGATCCCACTCGCCTGGCCATCGTGGCCCGCCTGGCCGGCGGTGAAGCTCGAGTGCGGGATCTGGTGGAGGAAACGGGCCTGGCCCAGTCCACCGTCTCCGCCCATGTGGCCTGCCTGCGCGAGTGCGGGCTGGTGGCCGGACGCACCGAGGGGCGGCAGATCTTCTACGCTCTAACCCGCCCGGAGCTGATGGATGTGCTGGCCGCCGCCGAGACCCTGCTGGCAGCCACCGGTTCCCAGGTCGCGCTGTGTCCCATCTATGGCACGTCCGTTCAAGAACCCTGACGAATATCCCACCCTCACCGGGTCCGCCCACGCCCTGAGGGCGAAAGCGGTCGCTGGTACGCCTTCGGGTGCCCATGACGGGCGCGGCGGCCCACCCCCGGTGACAGTGCCCCGGTGATGGTGCCCGGGGCATCGGCTTCCGGCAGCCTTCCCATGCCTGCTCGGTCGGCCGCTCGGCACAGCGCAGCAGGCCAGGTCCCGGTCGGCGGCTCCCCCCACCTACGGAAAGACAGGTTATGGAACTCATCTCCCCCGTGCTGCAGGCGATCGGCCTGTTCGCGGCCACCAACATCGACGACATCATCGTGCTCTCCCTGTTCTTCGCCCGCGGAGCCGGAGCCCGGGGCACCACCGTCAAAATCGGGATCGGCCAGTACGTAGGCTTCGGCGGCATCCTTCTCGCCTCCGTGCTGGTGACCCTGGGCGCCAGCACCTTCCTGCCACCCGAGGCCATTCCCTACTTCGGCCTCATCCCCCTGGTCCTGGGCCTCATCGCGGCCTGGAAGGTCTGGCGCAGCGACGACGATGACGATGACGAGGGGAAGGTCGCCGGCAAACAGGTCAGCATCTGGACCGTCGCCGCAGTCACCTTCGCCAACGGCGGGGACAACATCGGGGTCTACGTGCCCGTGTTCGTCACCGTGGGCCCGACCGCGATGGTGGCCTACTGCATCGCCTTCCTGGCGATGGTCGCGGTGCTGGTGGCCCTCGCCAAGTACGTCGCCACCCGCAAGCCCATCGCCGAGGTCCTGGAACGGTGGGAGCACATCCTGTTCCCGATCGTGCTGATCGGCCTGGGCGTGGTCATCCTCCTCGAGGGCGGAGCCTTCGGCCTCTAGCCCACCCGCCGGCTGAACTCAGCCCCACGGTAGGCCCCGGCTCCCTCGTGTCCCCGACCCGGGCGGCGTGAACGGCCAGATCGTCCCACCTCCTGCCTGGACGGTTCACTGCCGTCGATGGTGGAACTAGGCTCGGCGGAAACCCTGCGGGTGCGCCGAGAGGTGGAGGCCATGCCGAGGATGTCCGTCCTGGAGGCCTCCTTCTGTCGCAGCGCGCCATGGGGTCTCGTGGCCCGGCGGATGGTCCCGTGGGCGACCCAGGGGTTCCCCGTCACCGGGGACGTGCTGGAGATCGGTGGAGGCAGCGGTGCGATGGCCGAGGCCATCGCCTGAGCCAACCCCCAAGTGCGGCTCACCACGACCGATGCCGACCCGGCGATGGTCGATGCCGCGCAGGACCGCCTGGCCGGATTCTCCCTGGCTCAGGCGCGTCAGGCCGATGCCATCCGGTTGCCCTTCGAGGACGAGTCCTTCGACACGGTTCTGAGCTTGCTGATGCTCCACCACGTCATCGAGTGGGAACACGCGGTGGCCGAGGTGGCCCGGGTGCTGCGACCGGGCGGGGCGTTCGTGGGATACGACCTGCTGGCCTCACCGATGGCATCCCCGGTGCACCGGGCCGACCGGTCACCGCACCGACTCATCGACCCCGGAGCCTTCGGACCAGTCCTCGACCAGGCCGGCCTGGACCCACTCGCCCTCCGGCTGTCCTTCGGCGGCCGGATACTGCGCTTCGTCGCCCAGCAGCCGGCCGAAGCCACAGAGGGCTCCGGGAAGAGAAAGGGTCAGCCCGAGTAGGAGCCCGAGGTGGCACAGCTACCCATGCCGGAGCATCCGCTCGGCCCATCGGAGGAGCGGACCGGAACAGGCACCGGGGTGGCCAGCTGCCGCTGGAGGGCGGCGGCGGTGTCCTTGGCGGTGGGGCCGACCCCGATCAGGGTGGCCGAGCCGGGCCCGGTCCAGTCCCCATAACCTACGAGGTAGAGCCCGGGCACGGTGGTGGAGGCGGTCCCCATGGTGGGGATCGTCCCGTCGTCGTCGCGCACCTGCAGGGGGCGCAGGTGGCGCAGGGCCGGGCGGAAGCCGGTACACCAGATCACCGCATCCGCCTCCTGTTCCCGCCCGTCGGCCCAGGTGACGCCGGTGGGGGTGAAGCGGTCGAACATCGGAGTGGGGTTCAGCTGCCCGGCGTCCCGTGCCCGCTTGACCGGCGGGATGACGACGATGTTGCCCAAGGCCGCGACCCCGCCGGGATCCGGCAACCCGGCCACCAGGGCCCGGGATCGCTCCGTGGCCACGCGGAAGAGCTCCCGACCGTCGACCTCATCGGGCAGGTACTGCGGGGACCCGTTCAGGCACCAGGTGACCTGGCTGGTCTCGGCGAGGTCGGCGGCGATCTGCGCCCCCGAGTTCGCCCCACCCACGACGACGAGACGCCGGCTCGCATAGGGGACCGGCCCGGCGTAAGAGGCGCTGTGCACCTGGGCGCCGCCGAACTCGCGTTGGCCGGGCACAGTGGGCCAGAAGGGCTGGGACCAGGTGCCGGTGGCGCTGACGACCGCCCGGGCGAACCAGGTTCCTGCGGTGGTCTCGGCCCGGAAGCCCTCCCCCTGACGGTGGACGGCTTTCACGCGCACGGGCCGGTGGACGGGCAGGGCGTAGCGGGTCTCGTAGTCGGTGAGGTAGTCGATGACATGGGTCGCATCCGGGTTCTGTGCCCCGGTGGCGGGCATGAGCCGCCCGGGCAGGGAAGAAAAGGAGGACGGGGAGAACAGCCGCAGCGAGTCCCAGGTGTGCCGCCAGGCCCCACCCGGGGCCTCCTGGTCGTCGAGGATCACGAAGGACAGGTCCGTGCGGCGGCGCAGGTACCACCCCACGGCCAGCCCGGCTTGGCCGCCCCCGATGATCACCACGTCCACCTGATGCTCCATGGTGGTCAGCCTCCCATTTCTTGGTTCCCCAACAAGCCCCGCCCCGTACCTCGGGGCGGGGCCGAGCAACAGGGGGGGTGTGCTCAGTTGCGGATCTGGTCCCACAGGGCCTGGACCCGGGTGTCGATGGCATCGACGATGGCCCGCACACCTTCCAGGGTCTGCTCGGAGGGATCGGCGATGCCCCAGTCCAGGTAACGCTTGCCCGGGTACACCGGGCAGGCGTCCCCGCAACCCATGGTGATCACATAGTCCGCAGCTCGCACCACGTCGTCGGTCAGCGGCTTCGGGTAGGCCCCTGTCAGGTCGATCCCGCGTTCGGCGAGCACCTCGACCACGAGGGGGTGGACTTCGGCGCCGGGCAGGGAGCCGGCGGAGCGGACCTCCACCCCGTCCCCGGCGTGGTGGGCCAGCAGGGCCGCGGCGATCTGGGAGCGGCCGATGTTGTGCACGCACACGAACAAAACCTGCGCCACCGGCTTGTCGATCTTGCCCTGGGACTGGGCCAGGGCCCTCAGCCGGTCGTCGGCGAAATGCCCGGCGGTGGCCGCCAGGTAGGTGCGGATGCGCGCGGTGCGCGAGAGCGTCGTGTAGGACTCGAAGACGTAGCGCTCGACCGTCTCCGGAGAGAAGATCCCCGCATAGCGTTCCGCCAAGTGGGCGGCGGTGCGCTGCAGGACGTGGGTGTCCATGGTCCCGGTGGGCTGGGTCATGACGACTCCTTCGGGTGAGGGGCGGTGTTCAGCAGCAGGCGGACACGCGGGGGACCGACGGGGCGGCCCCGATGGTGACCGGCTGGGGACCGGAGCAGCAGGCACCCGCCGGCTCCTCAGCCACGGCCGGCGCGCAGCACCCCTGGTCCTCAACACTCGGAGCCGGGAGGTCGCAGGAGCCGCCGAGGTCGCTGGAGCAGACCCCGGTCTCGGGCAGCACCAGGCGCACGTCATCGGCCGCGGCCCGGTCCCCGGCCAGGGCGGCGGCGATGGAGCGGACCTGCTCGTAGCCGGTGGCCATCAGGAACGTCGGGGCCCGCCCGTAGGACTTCATCCCCACGATGTAGAACCCCTGCTCAGGGTGAGCCAGCATCTTCTCCCCGTGCGGGGTCACGGACCCGCAGGAGTGGAACTCCGGGTCGATCAACGGACCCAACTGCTTCGGTGCGTCCACGGCCGCGTCCAGCTCCAGGCGCAGCTCCGAGAGGATCTCCAGGTCGGGACGGAATCCGGTGGCCGGCACCAGCAGGTCCACCTCCAGCTGCTGCTCCCCGGCCGGGGTGGTGGCCCGGACGCCCAACCCCTCAGCGGTCGTGGTGAAACCGGTGATGACGAAGGAGGGGTGCACGCCGATCGCGCCGGACTCCACCAGGTGGCGCAGCCGGGTGCCCAGAGCACCCCGGGCGGCGAGCTCGTCGCGGTCCTCCCCGCCGTAGACACTGGTGACGTCAGCAGATCGCACGGCCCAGGAAATCCGGGTGTCCGGCTCGGTCTCGGCCAGGGCACCGAGCTCCAGCAAGGTGTTGGCAGCCGAGTGCCCGGCCCCGACCACGAGCACGTGGCGGCCGGCGAAACGGTCCTGGTCCCGCCCGGTGACATCAGGCAGCGGTGCAGTGATGGTCCCGGCGGCGACCGCGGCGGCCTCCCCCGGTGCCGGCAACCCGGCCTGGCCCAGCGGGTTGGGCTTCGACCAGGTGCCGGAGGCATCAATCACCGCCGACGCCCGGAAATCCTCGAGGGTCCCGTCGGCGTACTGGAGGCGGACCAGGAACGGGGTCGACTCCCGGCTAGCAGAACGGGTCTTGTCCATCCCGGCCCGGGAGACGGCCAGGACGCGGGCTCCGGCGAGAATGTGTCCAGCCAGGACTACGGCCAGGGGTTCCAGGTACTGCTCCACCAGCTCAGCCCCGGTCGGCAGGGCTTCCGGATCTGGCTTGGTCCATCCCCGGGTCTCCAGCAGCCGGGCGGCGGCGTCGTCGATGTTGTAGCGCCACGGGGAGAACAGCCTGGTGTGGCCCCACTGCCGGATAGCCGCCCCCACCTGGGTGCCGGTCTCGATGACCAGCGGGGTGAGGCCGCGCTCGGCCAGGTGGGCTGCGGCGGCCAGGCCCACGGGCCCGGCCCCGATGACGACAACGGGCAAGTCGGTGGTCTCGATCATTTCTTGCAGGCCTTTCACGTGGCGGTGGTCTTGGTGGGCAGCAGCTCGGAGATCAGCGCCTGGATGCGGGTCTTGATCTCGTCGCGGATCGGGCGCACGGCCGCCACGCCCTTCCCGGCCGGGTCGGCCAGCTCCCAGTCCTCGTAGCGCTTGCCCGGGTAGAACGGGCAGGCGTCGCCGCAGCCCATGGTGATGACCACGTCGGAGTCCTGCACGGCCTCGTCGGTGAGCACTTTGGGGGTCTCCGCACTCATGTCGATGCCCTCCTCCGCCATCGCCTCCACGGCGGCCGGATTGACGGCGCCGGCCGGGGCGGAGCCGGCCGAGCGCACCTCGATGCGCCCTTCCGAGAGGTGGGTGAGGTAGGCGGCGGCCATCTGGGACCGCCCGGCGTTGTGCACGCACACGAACAGGACGGAGGGCTTGTCCGTGGTCCCGGCGGGGGTCGTGGCGGTGGTCTCAGCAGTCATGGGGAGCGTCCGTTCTCTCGGAAGGGAAGAGGAAAGGGGGCATGGTTCAGGCGGGGTCGCCGTCGGTGAGCTCGGTGAGCAGCTGCTGCACCCGGGTGTCGATGTCGTCGCGGACCAGGCGCATCCGCTCGGCGCCCTCGATCCCACGGGCGGAGGGTTCGTCGGTGTGCCAGGTCTCGATGGTGCCGGCCATGCCCTCGACCGGCTCGACCTTCGCCTCGTCGCCCAGGACCACGACCCGGTCCACGGATCGCAGCAGGTCGGGGTCAATGGGCTTCGGGTGTCCGGAGGACATGTCGGCCCCGACCTCGGCGATAGCCTCGGCCGAGAGGGCGTTGATCGTGCTGCCCGGCGTGGTGCCGGCGGAGTGGACCTCGACCGCACCTGCTGCCCGGTGTTCCATGAGGGCGGCGGCCATCTGGGACTTGCCGCCGTTCTTGGCGCAGACGAACAGGACGGAGGGCTGGGTGTGGCTCAACGGATACTCCTGGAGGCTCGCGGAAGCAGGGGATTCACGGAATGGGGGTCAGCGGGTGGGGACGGTGGCATCGTCCGGGAAGAGCTTGCGCCCGGCCCACAGAGAGACATAGACCAGGGCCACCAGGACGGGCACCTCAATCAGTGGCCCGACGACCCCGGCCAGGGCCTGTCCGGAGGTGACCCCGAAGGTGCCGATGGCCACGGCGATGGCGAGCTCGAAGTTGTTGCCGGCCGCGGTGAAGGCCACGGTGGTGGATTTCGCGTAGTTCAGGCCCAGGGCCCGGGAGGCGAGCAGGGCGATGCCGAACATGAGGAAGAAGTAGACCAGCAGCGGCCACGCGATGCGCACCACGTCCCACGGGTTGGAGGTGATCGCGTCGCCCTGCAGGGCGAAGAGCAGCACGATGGTGAACAGCAACCCGTAGAGCGCCCAGGGCCCCAGCTTCGGCAGGAACGTGCCCTCGTACCACTCACGGCCCTTGGCCTTCTCGCCCAGGGTGCGGGTGAGGAACCCGGCCACCAGCGGGATGCCCAAGAACACCAGCACGCTCAGCACGATCGACCACACGGAGAACTCCGCCGAGGTGGTCGGCAGCCCGAGCCAGGACGGGAGGACCTGGAGGTAGAACCAGCCCAGGGCGCCGAAGGCGAAGACCTGGAAGACCGAGTTGATCGCTACGAGCACCGCGGCGGCCTCGCGGTCTCCGCAGGCGAGGTCGTTCCAGATCAGCACCATCGCGATGCAGCGGGCGAGCCCCACGATGATCAGCCCGGTCCGGTACTCCGGGAGGTCGGGCAGGAAGATCCAGGCCAGGGCGAACATCAGGGCCGGGCCCACGATCCAGTTCAGCACCAGGGACGCGCCCATCAGCCGGCGGTCCCCGGCCACCCGGTGGGTCTCGTCGTAGCGGACCTTGGCCAGGACCGGGTACATCATCACCAGCAGCCCGATCGCGATCGGCAGGGAGACCTCCCCGATCTTCACCGCTTTCAGGGCAGTGTTCAGGCCCGGGACGAACCGGCCGAGCAGCAGCCCGGCGATCATGGCGGTGATGATCCAGGCGGGCAGCCAGCGGTCGAGGAAGGACAGGTCCTTCATCACCCCCTGGTGGGTAGCAGGGGTAGCAGTGGTGTTGCTCATGATCTGGGGCAGTCCTTCGTATTGACGATGATCTATCGGACACATTAGGGGGTCACATCGACATTGGTCAATGTAGGATGGGGTGATGACTCTCGCACCCGACCTCCAGGCCACCACCGTCGACGAGTGCGCCCCCGGAGCCCCGGCCGGGCAGTGCTGCTCGCTCTCGGGCGGGCCCGTGGGTCCGGCCGATGCCCAGCGGATTGCGAGCCGGCTCAAGGCCCTGTCCGATCCCACCCGGTTGCGGCTGCTCTCGCATGTGGCGGCCCAGGGTTGCGGTGCGGTCTGTGTGTGCGACCTGACCGCGGTGGTGGACATCAGCCAGCCCACGGTCAGCCACCACATGAAGAAGCTCGTCGACGCCGGCCTGCTGATCCGCGAGCAGCGGGGCAAGTGGGCCCACTACTCCGTGGTGCCCGAGGCCTTCGCCGAGCTGCGGGCGTTCCTCGACTTGCGCTGACACCCCGGCGCCGGATTTCTCGGGTTCGGGCTCTGTCTCATCCAGCACACCGCACGAGGGGGTGACCACGATGAGCGGCACCGCGCCCACCCGTCAGGAGATTCACGACGAGCTCGAGCGTATTCGGGCGGACTTCCACGCCCTCGTGGCCGCAGCGACCCCAGCGGAGCTGCGCCGGCCCTCGTCCGGCACCCGGTGGACCAACGGGCAGCTGCTGTTCCACATGTTCTTCGGCTACTTCATTGTCCGGCGTCTGATCCCGCTGGTGCGCCTGATGGGTCGTCTCCCCGGGCCGGTCAGTCGTACCTTCGCCCGGGTGCTGGAGGCCGGCACCCGGCCCTTCCACATCATCAACTACCAGAGCGATCGAGGTGCTGCCCGGGTAGTCCATGGACCCCGGCTGCTCCGGTGGTTCGACCGGACCCTCGACGTCCTGCAGGCCCAGCTGGAGGTCGAGCCCGCGGCCGCACTGGCCCGCGGGATGCACATGCCCGTGTCCTGGGACCCGTACTTCCGGGACTGGATGAGCCTGGGTGAGATCTACCACTACGGCACCCAGCACTACGACCACCACCGGCAACAGCTGACCATCAGCCGGCCATCATGAAGCCGCCCCGCTGCACCAACTCGGTGTTGCGGTCGAGATTGGCCAGCAAACGTCCGGCACTCTGGGTGGGATCGTCACTTCAGGATCGACCAAGCGGATGCTGATTGGGCCATGAGCCAGGGGTAAAAGCAAACTCCGTTCCCTCCGCTTTACATATGGCCGGCTACCGGCCACTTCCCGCGATAACGACGTTGCAGTAGGGGTTCCCTGCCGCACTTTCGCGTGGATGGTTTGTGGACGTCCCCGGTGACGAAGCCGACGGCGTCATAGCCTGGGGCCCTTGCAATCGCTGACATCATGGGGCCATGGATGACCACGCCGCACAGACCTCGACGACCGTACGAATCGACGGACGTCGGTTCGCCGGAGTCACCAATTCGACCGAGGGAGAGGTCGGATCCACCACGATCTTCACCTATCACCAAGAAGACGGGACGGTCTGGGCGGACTACGCCGGCGGAGCGGTCCGCAAGGGATTCCTGGTGGGCACGCGTACCGACGACACCCTGGAGTTCCGCTACTCCCACCTCAACGTGACGGGCGAAACCGCCAGCGGGAAGTGCACCTCGACGATCGAGGTGCTCGCCGACGGCCGCGTCCGGTTCCACGAGTCCTGGGCTTGGGAGTCCCGCCCAGGCACCGGCACTAGCGTGGTGGAAGAAGTCAGGTAGTTCCTGGAAGGCGCCTGCAGGGCCCTGCGCATGTGGAGCACGCCACCGACGGCACGGGGGCGGCTCGGTGTCCTACGGTGAGGCCATGGCGCCTTTGCATCCGTTTAGCGGGGACACCTCGCGCACCTCGGGTGAGCAGGCGTTCCTCGACGCACTGGCCGCCCACATCGACAACTGGGCCATCCCCGGCGTCCCCGCTGATTCCTTCGAGGTCATCGCTCAAATACACCCGCTGGTGGTGATGACCGAAGTCCCCAACGTGGCCGTGCCACCGGGGCAGTGCACCCTGCAGATCGGCTACTGGGACGATGGCCAAGGGTGCCGGGCCCTGGAAGGGGAATGGGGTGATGACCTCCTGCTGGATAGCCACGTCTACAGCCGCGACGGGCTGACCGTCTTCGGGCTCTGCGAGGAGCCGGCTACATACGGGGCCCTGGCCGGCAAGTGGCTGGAGTGCCAGCTGCAGCGCCGGGTGGATCGTCAGGATTGGATCCGCAACGGCAAGATTGTCCGGTCTCGATGGGTGCTCCCGGACACCGGGAAACGGATCGCGCAAACCATTGACACCAACTGGTTCCTTCGTGGAGCTCCGAACCTGGCCACTCGAGTCCGCTGAGCTACCGGGTGGCCCACCGACTCGACGATGGGGAGGGGGTTACCTCTCCATAAGACGGCCCGTACTGACCACGACTCCCTACCTTTCCCCGTCTTTCGCTGTCTTTGCCCGCCTGGGTACGGTACCCTTGTACCTGCAAGGCCCTATGCGATCTTTGTGGTCGACCAAAGGGTCTTGCACCTCGCGAACCCCTGGCCTCGGCCGGGGGTTCTTGCGTTAACCGTCCAGCCAGTGAACTCCGTACTCAGAGTCCTCGGGCCAGTGTCTAGTCAGCTTCATGTACGCCCTGATGGCTGCGGGGACAGGCTTCCCGGGCCTCTTCCGCCAGATCTCGGGGTGCTCCTGGAGATGTTTGTGGTAGGCCCCGTAGGCAATCAGGTCAGCGGCCTGGATTAACTGGCTGTACCGGCTGTCCTGCATGATCACGTCTTCGAGGATCCGCCGGCTGCCGAGCTCGAGACCACGATGGACTTCTCTGTACGGGGTCGCCCCGCGCCCAGCCATCTCCCAAAGGGCCTGTTGTTCTTCGATGGTGAGGGGCTCACCAGGAGCTCCGAGACCCTGCTGACCGTCGTAGAACACCAGCAGATGCGTATCGTTCAGAGCGGCCCAGTCTTCGAGCCAGGCGATGAACTTGGCGTAGACCCTCGGCTTCACCACCTCAGCGGACGCAACTGTCACGACGGTGAAGTCTTGGTGCTTGCTGAGGGCGCTCAGGAGCATCCGGCCGGCTGCGGCCCGGTTGTTCTCCCCGAACTTCTTCTCCTGCTCGGGGGTCTCACAGTAAGACCCTCGCTTCTTGTAGAGGTCCACCGCGTGGATCTCCTTGCTCTTCGGAACGCCGAACTCCCGGTGGATGTCCCGTCGCCCTTGGAGCCAGGCCCCGAGGAGGCCGGTCCAGTACTGGTCCTCCACGATCAAGGCCGTGAGGGTCGTCCCGTTGCGGGAGTCCCCGGAGTCGTCGACGTAACAGAAGTGCATGCCCGCCAGTATCGCTGACGGCATGAACGCTCATGGGCCTGACGTGTCAGGCGAGGAGGCGGCTCCGCTTCTTGTGCGGACATGGGAAAGTGGACAGCGCTTCATCATAATGTTGACATATCAACAAAAGAGGAGTTAGCTGGTGCGTGTTCTAGAAGAAGGCCGTGGAGCGGCTGGGTAGCGTGTGAGGGAGATTCCCGATCGCACTCAGGAGATTCCCCCATGACCCGAGCCCGCAGAAGGACACAAGTCGAGGGGCAGCTGAGCATTGATGCCTTTCTCTTCCCGGAACCTGAGGAGGTTCGTGATGAACACGTACGGCAAGTTCGCGCAGGAAGCGTGGAAGACGACCGCGCCGGCGGAGTACGCCCTGATCCCGGACCCGGATCAGTGGTTCGAGCAGCTGGGGGAGGAGGCCTCGATCAGGGTGGAGGATCTGACGACGGCGCTGGCCGGCCCGGACAGGAAAGGGGAGAGCTTCCTGGAGAAGTGGGGGCGGTTGAACGCGGCGAAGATGCAGGCCGAGGAGATCGTGCGCGCGGAGATGCTGACCCCGGACCCGTCGGTGCAGGAGGAACCGGAAGAGGAGGACGAGGAGGAGTCCGGGGTGGCGCGGAGGCTGCGGATCGTGCAGCAGCTGAACCGCGAGGACCGGGAGTACTGGGACGAGGTGCGCCGGCAGGAGGCCGAGCAGGCGTAGCTCCGGCTCCCCTGGAGCCCGTGGCCGCGGGGCGTTTCGTCCCCCGCGCCCAGGACGACCTGGCCCCCTCCGGTGCCCAGGCCCGTTTCCGGGCCAATCTCGAGGCCCTGCGCGTGCTGCGCACTCTGCAGGCCGAGGAGCGGGCCGCCACCGAGGCCGAGCGCACCACGCTGGTCCGCTGGGGGTCCTGGGGTGCCAGTGGGGTCGCGGAGATCTTCGACGAGTCCCGCACCGAGTACGAGGCCGAGCGGGCCGAGCTGCGCGAGCTGCTGGATGAGGCCGAGTACGCGGCCGCGCGCCGTACGGTGATTAACGCCCACTACACCGATCCGGCGATCGCCACCGAGGTCTGGGGCGCCCTGGAGGGCCTGGGGTTTGCGGGTGGGCGTGTGCTGGAGCCCGGCTCCGGTGCCGGCACCTTCATCGGCCTGGCCCCGGAGGGGGCGCAGATGACCGGGGTGGAGCTGGACCCGGTGACCGCAGGCATTTCACAGGCCATCTACCCGGAAGCCACGATCCGTGCGGAGTCTTTCGCCGACACCCGGATGCCCGGTGGCGCCTTTGACGCCGCGGTGGGCAACGTCCCGTTCTCCCGCAACTCCCTGCACGACCCGCGGCACAACGCGGCCGGGCATTCGATGCACAACCACTTCATCCTGAAGTCCTTGGCCCTGACCCGCCCCGGCGGGGTGGTCGGGGTGATCTCCAGCGCGTTCACCCTGGATGCGCAGAATCCCGCGGCCCGCCGGGAGATGGCCGAGACCGCCGACCTGCTCGGTGCGGTGCGTCTGCCCACCGGGGCCCACCGGAGGGCTGCCGGCACGGACGCGCTGACCGATGTGCTGATCTTCCGCCGCCGGCTGCCCGGGGAAGATCCCCTGGATCAGTCCTGGGTGGAGACCGCCCCAGTGGAGTTGGACGGGCAGCAGGGCCGGATGAACACCTACTTCCTTGAGCATCCCGAGCGGGTGCTCGGTGAGCCGGTGATCGGCAATGGCATGTACGGCTCCGCCACCCTGACCGTGCGCGCGGAGGACCTGGCGGCCACCGGGGCCCGGCTGCACGAGCAGCTGGCGGAGATCACCGGCAAGGCCGTGTCCGCTGGACACGGGGTGGCCGAGCGCACGGATGAGCAGGAGCTCGAGGTCGCGGCTCTGGTGCCGGCCACCGACCAGGAGCAGGTCGGGCACATCACCAACCGTGGGCAGGCGGGCTTCACTCAGGTCACTCTCGAGGGGGTGCACGCTCCGCTGAAGGTCCCGCTCACACAGCAGGCCGAGCTGCGCGCCTTGCTGGGGCTACGCGACCAAGGGCGCGCCGTGCTGACCTTGGAGGCTGCCAACGTCGAGGACACCCCGGAGCTCGACGCCATGCGCGAGCAGCTGCGGGAGAGCTACCTGAGCTACTACGACCGCTACGGGGCGATCAACCGGTTCACCGAACGCCGCACCGGCCGGATCAACGAGGCTGGCGAGGACATCCTGGCCCGGGTTACCCCGCCTGCGGTGCGGTTGTTGCGCGGTGATCCTTTCGGACCGTTGGTGAAGGCGTTGGAGCACTTCGACGAGGGCACCGGCACCGCCGCCCCGGCCGGTTTACTCTCGGAGCGGCAGGTGCAGCCGCGCCGGCCCGTGCTCGGGGTGGAGACTCCGGATGAGGCGCTGGCCGTCACCCTCGACACGCTGGGGGCCGTGGACCTGGCCAACATCGCCCGACTGCTGGGCACCAACGAGGACGCCGCGCGTGATTCCTTGGGGGAGCTGGTCTATGAGGTTCCCGGGGAGCCTGGGGTCTACGAGACGAGGGCGGAATACCTGTCCGGGGACGTGCGGGAGAAGCTGGATGCGGCACGGGCGGCAGCGGCCGCCGACGAGAAGTTCCAGACCAACGTCGCGGCCCTGGAAGCGGTGTTGCCGGCCCCGTTGGGGGCCGATGAGATCGAGGCCCGGATCGGGGCGGTGTGGGTGTCCCCTCAGATCCATGAGCAGTTCTTGCGCCACATCATCAAAGACCCGTCCGCGCGGGTGGACCGCATCTCCGGGGCGAGTTGGGACGTGCGAGCCAGTCGTCATGTCTTCGCCGCCCGCAACGACTGGGGCACCGAGCGGATGGCCGCCGGGGACATCTTTCAGCGCCTGGCCGAGCAGCGCCGTATCCAGGTCACCGACCCTGACCCGTCGGATCCGGAGGGCAACCGCCGGGTGGTCAACGCCACCGAGACCACGGCCGCCCAGGAGAAGGCGTCGCTGATGCAGGAACGGTTCGGGGAGTGGGTGTGGGAGGACCCTGCCCGGGCGGCCGGGTTGGTGGATGAGTACAACCGGCGGTTCAACTCCATCGTGCTGCGCGACTACACGGTCGAGGGGGAACGGTTGAGCTTCCCTGGGTTGGTGAAGAACTTCACCCCGCGCCCGCATCAGCGGGCGGCGGTGGCGCGGATGCTCTCGGAGCCCTCGGTGGGGCTCTTCCACGAGGTGGGGGCGGGCAAGACCGCCGAGATGGTGATCGGTGCGATGGAGCTGCGCCGGCTGGGGATGGCGCGCAAGCCGGTGATCGTGGTGCCCAATCACATGCTGGATCAGTTCTCCCGGGAGTGGCTGCAGCTCTACCCCCAGGCGCAGATCCTCGCCGCCTCCTCGGAGGATTTGGCCGGGGACAAGCGGCGGGTGTTCGTGGCGAGGGCCGCGGCCAGTGATTGGGACGGGATCATCATGACCCGCACCGCGTTCGAGCGCATTGAGCTCTCCGAGGAGTCCAAGGCCGCTTACGACCTGGCCGAGATGTCACGCCAGCGGGCCGAGCTCGAGGCCGCCAACGAACGGGCCGCGACCAGCGGGGCGGACACCATGTCGATCAAGCGGATGGAAGCCCGGCTCCAGGCCCGTGAGGAGAAGCTCAAAGCCAAGGCCGACCGGGCGATTGACCCGGGGATCACGTTCGAGCAGACCGGCATCGACTATCTGCTGGTCGATGAGCTGCACGAGTACAAGAACCTCGACACCGCCTCCAATATCCAGGACGCTGCAATCGATGGGTCCAAGCGCGCCAGCGACCTGCATTCCAAGGTGGAGTACCTGCGGGGCAAGCACGGGGACCGGGTGATGACTGGGGCGACCGCGACACCGATCGCGAACTCGGTCACGGAGATGTATGTGATGCAGCGCTATCTGGGTCCGGAGTTGTTGGAGCGGGCCGGGATCCACGACTTCGATTCGTGGGCGGCGACCTTCGGTCAGGTGGTGTCCGAGATGGAGCTCTCGGTGGCCGGCGGGGACCACTTCAAGATGAAAGAGCGTTTCGCGAAGTTCCAGAACGTCCCCGAGCTGTTGAAGATGTTCCACACCTTCGCCGACGTGAAGACCGCCGAAGACCTCAAACTTCCCACCCCGGATCTGGTGGTGCGGGAGGACGGGAAGCGGCTGCCGCGCATGGTTCCGGTGGAGGCATCTGCGGAGCTGCAGGACTACATCGCGGAGATCGGTCGGCGGGCCGAGGCGATCCAGGCGCGGTTGGTGCCCCCGACCGAGGACAACATGCTCAAGATCAGCTCCGACGGGCGCAAAGCCGCCCTGGATCTGCGCCTGGTCGACCCGGAGTTGGGGTCGGTCGTGGCGGAGACCAAGATCAGCGCCGCCGCGGACCTGATGGCTCGGGTGTACGAGGAGCACCGGAACGACGTGTTCACGGATCCCTCCACCGGGGAGGAGCACCCCACCCAGGGGGCGTTGCAGATCGTGTTCTGCGACCTGGGCACCCCGTCAGAGACTTGGAACGTCTACGACGAACTGCGTGCCCAGTTGGCCGAGCGTGGGGTGCCGGCGGAGAAGATCCGGTTCATGCACGAAGCGAAGAACGATGCGGAGAAGGGCCGGCTGTTCTCGGCCGCGCGCACCGGGGAGGTGGCGGTGCTGATCGGGTCCACGCAGAAGATGGGGGTGGGCACGAACATCCAGGCGAGGGCGGTGCACCTGGTGGATCTGGACGCCCCGTGGCGCCCGGCCGATGTCGCCCAGCGCCACGGGCGGATCATCCGGCAGGGCAATCAGAACCCGGAGGTCGCGATCTCCCAGGTGGTGACCAAGGGGTCCTTCGACACCTTCATGTGGCAGACGTTGGAGCGGAAGTCGAAGTTCATCGACCAGATCATGCGCGGCCGGTTGGACGTGCGCGAGATCGAGGACGTCGGGGACAACACCTTGTCTTTCGCCGAGGTCAAAGCGATCTCCAGTGGCAACCCGCTGATCTTGGAGAAGTCGAAAGCCGACCAGGAGCTCGCCCGGCTGGAGCGGTTGAACCGGGCCTGGCACCGCAACCAATCCTCACTGGTGTTCCGCAGGGACGCCGCCCAGGCGCGCGCCGATGCACTCGAGCAGGAGATCCCCGTGCTCCGCGCAGCGGCGCAGCGGACCACCGATGAGCTCGGCGGTGAGAAGTTCCGGATGACCATCGACGGGCGCACCTACGACAAGCGCGCCGACGCGGCGGAGGCGTGGCAGCGGTGGGCCGGCGTGCACGCCACCGCACGCCCGCCCCGGGGCGGGGAGACCGACCTCGGTGTCTCCGGGCGCATCGGTGGCCACGACATCCGGGTCGTTCAGCGGCCGGGGAACCTGGCCGATCTCGGCGCGTCCCCGGTAGAGCTGCGCATCGACGACGCCCCCGGTGTCGCCGTGGAAGTCACCCGGGCGACGTCGTTGAACCCAAGTGTCGGAATGATCCAACGACTGGAGAACCAGGTGCGGGCACTGCCGGAGGAAGTCACCAAGCGCGAGGCGCGACTGGCGTCGGCCCGGCAGGAAGTCGTCGACGCCGGGGAGGCGCTGGACGTGCCGTTCAAGCACCAGGACGCGCTAGAAGCCGCCCGCTGGGAGGTGGAGCGGATCGGGCGCGCGATGCGCGGTGAGGAGACGCCACAACCGACTTTGGACCCGGAGTTGGAGGCGTTAAAGAAGAGAATGCGGATCAACTTCCCCGATGCTCCCATTGTGGGTCGTAGCAGTGCCGGGCGTGGCGGCACCGGCTCCGAGCGTCCCCCGGAGGTGGCGCGACGGCATGACGCGCAGCGACCCCGCAAGGGCGAACTGGAGCTGTAGACACTCGCTCCGCTTGACCCCTTAAGGCGAACGGTGCCCGCTCCCCGTCGGGGGGAGCGGGCACCGTTTGTTGCGTGGTGACCACGTGCTCGGGAAGCCGTCCACAGTCGGCGGGAGCGGTAGTGCCACGGTCGCGCGTGAGGTGACCTGCCGGCTGTGGGCGGGTGGTCGGATGGGGTCCCCGCTGTCCATCATGGGTGCGGGAAAAGCCGCGAAGCGAGAGAGCTTTTGCCGTGCACATGTGGGCACGGGGCCAGGAAATCAGCCACGGTTTGCTTCGTCAGGAGGCGGCGTCAGCCGACTCCGCCGGCTGCTCCTGAGCACTGTCCGACGAAGGACTGACACCATTTTTAGCCGTCTTACGCCGCTGCACGCGCTGGACCTTCTCGGGTGCAGCCAGGCCGATCTTGCGTAGCTCCTCGGCGGTCCAGCCGCCGTTGTTCACGGCGGCCTGGAACGCCTGCGTGTCGTTCTTCTCGGCCTCCTTGAGGGCCTCGCGGGCCTCGTCGAGGGCGCCGCGTGCGGTGATCGCACGCCGCACGTAGTCCATCCGGTCGTTGAGCAGCCGCTGCGCGGCTTCTTCTGCTTGCTGGGGGTCAGTGAGCTTCGCCATGCCCCTAGATTAACGGACGCACACCGTCTGTTTCACAGGAAGCGCCCGCTGACTCGCCGCTTCGCACCCGTGGCGCCCCCGCGGAGCAAAGCTATCTTTTATGTGCCATAAAAGGGGGCCGCTGCTGGCCTCGCGGACTTTGCGGTGGCACACTGGTCGTGTGGGGCCCACAAAGTGGGGGCGCTGCGCTGGGCCGGCAAGGAGAGGAGGTGCTGTGGTGGAGCAGGAGAATCCGCGCCATGTGTGGAAGTCGAGACGGAAGCGGATCGAGGGCAAGACCCAGTACGTCCGGGTGTCCATGTCGGAGTCGGAGCGTGCTGCGTTGATGGTGCTGGAGCAGCAGACCGGGCTCTCGCCCTCGGCGCTGATGGTCGAGGCGGTGTTCGGCTCTGCCGATCCGGTGGCGGTGCAGCTGCGGCGGAACCAGCTGGCGGAGTTGCTGGCGATGCGCCGGCTGATGGCCACGATCTCGAACAACGTGAACCAGATCGCCCGGCACGCCAACAGCACCGGTGAGGTCCTTCCCGAGACGGTCGAGACGATGCGTGAGGCTCGGCGGTTCAGTGAGGAAGTGCTGGCCAAGATCGAAGAGTTGATCCCGTGATCCCGAACATCACCAAGGGTGACAAGCCGATCGGGCTGATGAAGTACCTCGTGGGCCCGGGCCGGTCAAACGAGCACACCGACCCGCACCTGGTGGGCGGCTCCCCGCTCATCATGTCCTGGCACGACGACGCGCAGCTGGGCGAGGAAGCCGCGGTGTCCATCGCCCGCGAGATCGACCTGAACCGCCGAGCGTTCGGGGTGGACGCTGACGCCAAGCACATCTGGCACTGCTCATTGTCGATCCCGTACCAGGACCGGGAGGTCACCGATCAAGAATGGTCGGACATCGCGAGTAAGTTCATGGACGAGATGGACTTCACCGAGGCCGGGTCAAAGGCCCCGTGCCAGTGGGTGGCGGTGCATCACGGGCGCTCGACCAAGGGCAACGACCACATCCACATCATGGCCTCCACGATCCGGGAGGACGGGACGAAGTGGGCCGATGGCAACGACTACGCCCGCGCGCAGAAGGTCGCCCGGGGCATCGAGAAGGACTTCAATCTCATCCAGCTCGGCAACCACTCCGAACGGTGGCTGCAGCAGGGAGAGATCGCTCGGGACAGCACAAGGGAACCAGCCCGGTTCACGCTGGAGCGCACTGTGCGGGCGTGCGCGGTGGCCGCCGAGTCCGAGGCGCAGTTCGTCCGTTTGATGCGCCGAGCGAACCTGCTCGTGCACCCGCGGTTCGCCGCTGGCACCGACTCGGTGGTGACCGGATACTCCGTGGCCGAACGTCCCCCGAAGGGGATGCGGCCGCTGTGGTTCGGTGGCGGCAAGCTCGCCCAGGACCTCACCCTCCCCTCGCTGCGCACCCGCTGGCCGGACACCCCCGAGTCCGCCCATGAGGCATCGGAGGAGTGGATGGCGGCCAAGCGGCACCGCCGCATCGTTCACCCCGACGCCCCCGGTGCGGCCCTGGACGAGGTGACGGCCCGGCGGTTGGCCGGGGAGTTGAAAGAGGTCCGCCGGCGGCTGGTGAAGATCGCCCCCGAGGATCACCAGTCGTGGGCGCACGCGGCCCGGGAAGCCTCCGGGGTGTTCGCGGCGTGGTCGCACGCGACCGAGGACGGCCAGGGGCCGCTGGGACGTACTGCCCGGGTGCTGGCCCGTTCGGCACACCGGTCCGGGGTGAAGATCACCGCGCCTTTGGAGGCGCCGCTGCGCACCAGTGGCACCACGGCTTTCTTGCTGGCGGCCACCCGGGCGCCGTCCCCGATGGCGCAGGCGCTCATCATGCAGCAGATGCTGCGGATGACTCGGGCGTTCCAGGACATGCACCAGGCCAACAAAGAGCTGCGCGAGACGCAGCTGATCGTGGACGCCTTCCAGCAGCACCTCTCGGTCGTGGCGGAGCCCCTGCCGGATGTGAAGCCCACCCCGATGCGCACCGCCTCCCACGCCGGACCGACCCGTGACCGTGGTGCGCTGCGCGAGACCCAGGGCCCCACGGCCGTTCTCACTCCCTACGTTGACCGCACCCCCCGCACGGACCACGGAATGGAGCTGTAGGAATGAGCACACAACCCGACGGCGTGAACGACCTGCTCTCCCGGGACCTCCAGGCGGCAATGGCCGTGGCCGGGCGCTGGGGCGAGATGATGGCCCGGCAGCGTGCCGAACAACTCCGCCAACGTGTCACGGAGCAGCAGCACCGGCGGCGTGAGCTGGAGGAGCGCTTTGAGGCCGAACGCGCGGTGATGCGCACCGAGCTCGCGCCGGTGGAGCAGGACCGGTTCTGGGAGAACGCCAAGCCGGAAGACATCGCTGCCCACTACGGGCTGGCCCGCCAGTGGGAGCAGCACGACGAGGTCGCCCGCACCGTGCGAGGACGAATCGAGTCTCAGGTGAAGGAGCGCCACGGGTTGAGCGTGGAGGACTACCTCGAGGAACGTACCTCGGAGAGTCAGCGCACGGATTCCGCGGAGCAAGAGACCGCCGCACGCGAGACAGTGGACGCCCAGCGTGACCACTCCGCAGCCGCTCTGAACGCCGCTCAGGCTGGCCGTGGCGATCTCCAGAACGACACCGATGCCCGCCATGCTGCCGCTGAGGCTGAGGAGCTGTGGGACTCCGGGGACCGGCGCGCTAACCTCGCTAGTCGACTCATGGACGCCCTCGGTGGGACCGAGGAAGGCCGTGATGGCGTGCGGGCACGTCTGGCGGCGGACCGGGACCAGGGCACGCCCCCGATAGACGCAGTGCGGTCCACCCAACGCGGCCCCAAGGCGCGGAAAAACACCGGGCGCGCAGGAGGACGAGAGAGGGGCCTGGAGCTGGGCTGAGGCCCTCCAAAAGCACAAGAGAAGGGGCGCAACCTGAGATGACAGGTTGCGCCCCTTCCGCTGTGACGTTCAGTCGAACAGGCCCTTCGGCAGTGGTTCCAGGGTCAAGGGCACTTTCTTGGGGTTGTGCTCCCTGGGGATGCAACCGTGCCGGGCCACAGACCCGGGTTGGTAGCTCCCTTCCCGCCTCGAGGAGGTGGTGTGCGGAGCGCCTCAACAGGCTGCGACAGTCTTACTCCACGGGGCGAACGAGGATTGCAGTCGCTGGGTCGACGTCCGGTGCATATGCGAGGGTCGGCAGTTCGGCTCCATCCAAACCGGCCAGCTCGAGCGCTGCCTGCGCCGAGAGGTGCGAAGAGTTGATCGAGTGCCCGTTGGCGACTGCGGCGTAGAACTGCGCGGCGTAGTTAATGGCGTCACCATCTGCTATCGAATCCGACATGCCGATAGCAAAGGGGGCCACATCGTCTACGAGTCGATCGATTTGAGCGGCCGAGTGACATGAGTTCAGCAGGACGAGGAGGGGCGGTTCGTCGGTGGCCTTGACCGCCCTGGCAAATGCTCGTGCGGTGACGACTACTCCCTCGTGCTTCTCGTCCTCTTCGCCCTCAAAGACAATCAGGTCCTCGTTGCTGTGGCCGGAAAAGTGCACGACGTGCGGTCGGAACTTGGTGATACCGTCCAGCAGATCTTGCGCCGTCGCAGCTGGCCGGACGTCCAGCTCGACCAGATCTCGGTGCAATGCTGACTCCACCGCTGCTCGGATGCGCTTCTGCTCACGTCCCACACGAAGATCCCCCTCAGCGGATGCCCCCAAAAGGAGTACGCGCAGCTTCTCCGACTTCGGCTCCCTTAGCTCTCGAAGTTCCGCCACATTCGCCTCTGCTTGGGTCATCCGATCCTCCAGCGCGGTGCGTTCGGCTGCCATACGACGATCGGCCTGCTGCTGCTCTCGCTGGCGATGCCGCTCGGCTGCGTCCGCTTCCGACTTCTCCGCCTTGGAGAGCTTGCCCTGCAACGTGGCCTCTTCCTTCGCATAGGCGGCCGCCTTGATCTGCCACCTGGCGGCTTCCTTGCCAGCTGTGGCGGCCTCACCTTCCCGCCGGCCAGCCTCTCGCTGCTTGCTGCTCACCGTGGTGATGCTGTTGGCTTTCGCGGCAGAGGCACGAGCCTTAGTTGCGTCAGCACGCTTGGCCGACTCCTTCCTCCGGTAGCCGGCGGCTTTCTTGTCCGCCTCTATTCGCTGCTTTCGCTTCCGGTCCAACTGGTTGCGGTACATGCTCACGCTCACTGAAAGCCCTTTCTCGTCATCAGCTCGATAAGGTTCATCCAATCGCATGCATCAGACATTGGGAGCCACTCGCCCGCCGCACCTCTGCCCTTCACCAGCTGCGCACCAAGCATTTCGTCCCTTGCACCCACGTCGGTTCCGACGAGTTGGATGAGCGCGTCGTGGTCGGGGAAGATGCCCGCGATCGACACTCAATGTGTGAATCAGTCGAACAGGCCCTCCGGCGGTGGTTCCAGGGTCAGTGGTACTCCCTTGGGGCTGTGCGTCCTGGGGGTGCAACCGTGGAAGGGCCCTTTCTCCTCGAAGAGCACACGCATTGTGGGGTCGGCGTAGTCGCGCCACCACACGGCCAATCCCGTGGATGGGTCGGTGCGTAGCTTCTCCCACGCCCGCCACAACCCCGTCAGGCGGCTCACCGCTTCTTCATGTCGCCACCACTGGGCGCACCAGGTGAACGTGGTCGAGCGACCCGCAGGGTCCAGCTGACGTCGGTACACGGGCGCCAGTTGCTCGGTCACGAACTGGGCCACGTTCGCGTAGAACAGCTGTGCAGGAGGCTGTTCCTCGACGTCCTCGTTGCCCTCCTCGGCTTCCTCTTCCCAGTTCATATCTACTCCTTCACCAGCGCCGCCCACCGGTTCCCGGCAGGCGCGGCCGCCGCTGGCTCACCAGCCGGCTTCTCGGGCTCGTCGCCCTGGTCGACGGTGGCCACTGTCGGGCTGTTGTGGGCTTCTGCGGAGGCCCTAGATGCTTCCGCGTAGGGGCGGTGGTCAATCGGGATGGTGCGCAGCAGCACGGCCCTCGCCCCGGAGCCGAACATCACGGCCCTCCCCTTGGGCAGGGCGGACAGGTCAGCCACCGACATGATGTCGTCGGTGGCGTCCTGACGGGACGTGGACCCGGAGTCCTTCTGCCTCGAGGAGGAGACCGAGGTGTAGGTGTACTTGCCGATCAATTCGACAAGCATCTTCAGGTAGCCCTCTTCCTTGACGTTGCCGCCGTAGGTGACGACGTTGGCGGTGGAGAACAGCTTGCGCATCCCGGACTCGCCCCACACGTCCACGCCCTGGGACCAGGACTGCAGGAACGTGGAGACCACGATGCCGCGGGAGCCGTAGTGGCTGTAGAGGTTGGGCAGGTTCATCCAGCGGCAGACGTTGGCGGCCTCGTCCAGCACGCAGAGCATGGGGGTGGCCAGTCGGCCCCCGGCCTGGGTGACGGCGTGTTCTTCGGCGGCGGTCACGGTGGCCACCGTCAGGGCGGTCACCAGGGGACCGGCGGTGCCGGCCCCTTCCTTCGACAGCGCGTAGAGGGTGTGCTTGCCGGCCACGAACGCCTCCGGCTCGAACTGCGGGCGGTCATCGTCCGGACCCTTGGGGTTGACCCAAGCGGCGATCTTCTCGTTCTTCAGGCACGCAGCCATCTGCAGCGCGGTGGAGTAGACGCTGCCTCGGTACTTCTCCGGTTGCTGGATCGTGCTGGCCACCGAGTCGGCTTCCTTGGTCCACCCGTGCTCATCGAGCAGTAGCGCCGG
>NZ_JAVKPP010000015.1:0-101786 GCF_040980965.1 Kocuria sp. CPCC 205231
GTGGGGAAGAACGAGTCCATGCCGAAGGTGCGGGCCTCGTCGGGGACGATGGGCACGATCCGGTGGCCGAAGTCCTTGCTCCGCATGAGATCCCGCAGGACGCGCACGAAGGCCATGGTGGTGGCCGCCATCTGCTTGCCCGAGCCCTTCTTGCCGAACCGGTAGGCGTCGTCGCCGGGCAGCACCACGGGTGCGTGCCGGGCTCGGCGCACGGGCAGGCCTCCGCCCAGCTCCTTGCGCCGCTCGAGAAGGTACCGGATCTCCGGGGCGTCGGGGCCGGGGTGGTAGTACGGGGCGCCGTAGAGGTCGTCGTCGATCTGCTCGTCGGTGACCGGGATGCGCAAGAGATCGCGGAAGGCCTTGAGGTCCTCCAGGGTCAGCTTCTTCATCTGGTGGGTCGCGTTGCGCGCCTCGAAGGAGGCGCCCAGGCCGTAGCCCTTCACCGTCATCGCGAGCACCACCGTGGGCTTGCCCCGGAACTCGGTGGCTGCCCGGTAGGCGGCGTAGACCTTCCGATAGTCGTGGCCGCCCCGCTTGAGGGCCCAGATCTCGTCGTCGGTCATGTCCGCGACGAGCTCCTTGGTGGTGGTGGACCGGCCGAAGAAGTGGTCGCGGACGAACCCGCCGGACTCCGCCTTGAAGGTCTGGTAGTCCCCGTCGAGGGTCTCGTTCATGACCCGGACCAGCTCGCCGTTCGTGTCGGCCGCCAGCAGGGGGTCCCACTCCCGTCCCCACAGCACCTTGACCACGTTCCAGCCCGCCCCGCGGAAGAAGGCCTCCAGCTCCTGGACGATCTTGCCGTTGCCGCGCACCGGCCCGTCCAGGCGCTGCAGGTTGCAGTTGATCACGAAGTTGAGGTTGTCCAGCTTCTCGTTGGCGGCCAGCTGCAGCAGCCCGCGCGACTCCGGCTCGTCCATCTCGCCGTCGCCCAGGAACGCCCAGACCTGCTGCTCGGAGGTGTCCTTGATCCCGCGGTGGTGCAGGTAGCGGTTGAACTGCGCCTGGTAGATCGCGTTCATCGGCCCGATGCCCATCGAGACCGTGGGGAACTGCCAGAAGTCCGGCATGGACCGGGGGTGCGGATAGGACGGGATGCCGTTGCTGCCCTTGGACTTCTCCTGCCGGAACCCGTCCAGCTGCTCCTCGGTGAGCCGCCCCTCCAGGAACGCCCGGGCGTACATGCCCGGGGAGGCGTGGCCCTGGAAGAAGACCTGGTCCCCGCCGCCGGGATGGTCGGGGCCGCGGAAGAAGTGGTTGAAGCCCACCTCGTAGAGGGTGGCCGCGCCGGCGTAGGTGGAGATGTGTCCGCCCACGCCGATCTCGGGGCGCTGGGCCCGGTGCACCATCACGGCGGCGTTCCAGCGCAGCCAGCGGCGGTAGGTGCGCTCGATCTCCTCGTCGCCCGGGAACTCCGGCTCCTGGTCCACGGGGATCGTGTTCACGTAGTCCGTGGTGACCGTCGGCGCGGCCGGGCCCGCGGACCCGGGTCGTGGTGCCGACGACTGCAGGAGGTACTGCGTCCGCTCCCGCACCTGCTTCTCGACGAGGTCCTCGAACGAACCCAGCCACTGCGCGGCTGCGACCGATGTGCTGTCCGGGGTGTCGGGGGTCGGCCGGTTGCGGTGTTCAACCATGTGCTCAGGGGTCACGTCAACTCTTTCTCAGTGGTCATGGGTGGAGAAAGCCAGGGGTGGAGGAGAGGCGTGTCCGACCGGCCTCCTGCGGCGCCGGGATCCCCGGCGCCGCAGAAGACCGGTGGAGGTTCGCCGGCGGGTCAGTGCGCGGACGAGCCGCCGGGGCCGTCCTGGGGCTTGCAGACCCTGGTGTCGATGATCTCGCCGGCGGCGGTGATGACGGGCACCTCGTTGCCGTCGCAGTCCACGAGCTTGCCGTTCCGGATCGTGTCACCCTCCTGGAGGTGGTCCTGCAGGTGCTCGATGCTCTCGTAGCGCACCGCGCGCACCGGGGCGTTGGCGAAGACGGAGCCGGTGCCCCTCGGCGGGTTGCCGGCGCGGAACTCGTTGAACAGGATGTTGAGCAGGATCGCCATCACGGCCGCCGAGCTGATGCCGGAGTGGAAGATCGTCTCGAACCAGGACGGGAAGTTCGCGTAGATCTCGGGCACGGCGATGGGCAG
The DNA here is from genome assembly GCF_040980965.1 of Kocuria sp. CPCC 205231. Lineage (NCBI taxonomy): Bacteria > Bacillati > Actinomycetota > Actinomycetes > Micrococcales > Micrococcaceae > Kocuria > Kocuria sp. CPCC 205231. The sequence goes on from NZ_JAVKPP010000015.1 coordinate 2,138, forward strand.
CATGCCGAACCCGAGGGAGGTGGCCACGATGATCAGGTTGGCGCCGTTGCCGAAGTCCACCTTCGCCAGGGTGCGGATGCCGGAGGCGGCCACGCTGCCGAAGAGCACGATGCCGGCCCCGCCGAGCACGGGCGGCGGGACCGCCGCGACGACCCGGCCGAGCACGGGCAGCAGGCCGAGGGTCACGAGGATGAGGCCGCCGGCCGTGACCACGAAGCGGCTCTTGACGCCGGTGATGGCCACGAGCCCCACGTTCTGGGCGAAGGCGCTCTGGGTGAAGCCGTTGAAGAGGGGGGCCAGGGCGGAGGAGGCCATGTCCGCGCGCAGGCCATCGGCGATGCGCTTCTTGTCGACCTTCGTGTCGACGATCTCGCCGACCGCGATGATGTCGGCGGTGGTCTCGGTGAGGGTCACGAGGATGACGATGAACATGGAGATGATGGCCGCCACCTCGAACACGGGGGGACCGAAGGCCAGTGGCTGCGGGACGGCGAAAATGTCGCCGCTGAGCACCTGGCTGAAGTCCGCCATGCCCAGCGCCGCGGCCGCGGCCGTGCCGAGCACCAGGCCGATGAGGATGGAGAGCCGGGAGATGGCGGCGCTGCCCAGCTTGGAGAGCAGCATGATGATCAGCAGGGTCAGGCCGGCCAGGGCGATGTTGCCGACCGAGCCGTACTCGGGCGACTGCGCGTTGCCGCCCATGGCCCAGCGGGCCGCCACCGGGAACAGCGTGAGGCCGATGGACGTGATCACCACGCCGGTGACGACCGGCGGGAAGAAGCGGATGATGCTCACGAAGAACGGTGTGATGAGGAAGCCGACGACCGAGGCGACGATGACGGCGCCGAAGACGGCCTGGATGCCGCCGCCGCTCTGGACGATCGCGGTCATGGTGGCCACGCCGGCGAAGGAGGTGCCCTGCACGAGCGGCAGCTGCGAGCCGAAGAACTTGAAGCCCCAGGACTGCAGGACCGTGGCGAGTCCGCCCACGAACAGCGAGGCCGCGATGAGCAGACCCTGCTCCTGCGGGGTCATGCCGGCGACCCCGCCGATGATGAGCGGCGGCGCGATGATGCCGCCGTACATGGTGAGCACGTGCTGCAGCCCGTAGCCGAGGCTGGCGCCCGCGCCGAGGTACTCGTCCTCGGGGCGGGCGCGGGTGGTGGTGGGCGGCTCGGCGGTGCGTGACCTGGCCATGGTGTTCTCCTAAGGATCCTGGTGACGGGAGAGACCCGGTGCCGGCGTCGGAGCGGGACCGGGGCGGAGCGAGGAGGTGGAGAGGTGCGCGATGCCCGGTGGGCGCCGCGGGGCGCCGGGTGAGCCGGCAGCGTGGGCGCCGCTCGCAGGAGGGTGCGGGGCCCGCCGTCGTCGCGCACGGACGACGACGGACCCCGGCCGGTGCCGCTGTGGGCGGCACCGGGGAGTGCGGTACTCAGCAGAAGCCGGCGATGCCCATCCAGGCGGCCTCGTTCTCCGCGGCCCCCTTGCGCTGGATCGTGGCCTCGATGAGCCCGTAGGGACGGTCGGCCGCCCAGTGGGTCTCCTTGTCGTTCTCGAGGCCGCAGAAGCCGAGGTCGTACACGAAGTGGTGCTTGTTCGGGCACGAGAACTTGATCTCGTCGATCTCCGGGTGGGCCTCGATGACGGCCTTGCCCATCAGGTAGAGGGTCTCCTGCAGGGCCTTGGAGTAGTGGTCGGTGAACTTGGCCAGGATGATCTTCTTGACGTTCTCGTAGACGGCGTCGTAGTCCACGTCGGTGGTGTTGTAGCGCCACCGGGTGGCCACGTCCGTGGACATGATCCGGTCCTCGGTCTCGGGCAGGACCGTGTACTTGTCCTTCGGGTAGCCCGTGAAGCCGGACTGCGTGGACTTCAGGACGGTGAGGTCCTTGAACCCGGAGATCACCGTGCGCTCCTCGCCGTCGGCGACGACCACCGCGGTGCGCACCTCGTCCTTGTGCTGCACGAAGCAGTGGTCGTGGTCGTTGATGCGGTTCCACGCGTACTCCTGGGCCGCCCAGCGACCACCGGTGATCCACTCGAACTCGCCGGTGAAGTGGTCGGCGAGCTCGAGCAGGAACTGCTCGGGGGACTCGATCCCGTACTGCTGGGCGAAGGCGAACACGGTCTGCTTCTGCGTGTCCGTGGGCACGCAGTGGGCGTTGTCGCCGAGGGTGTGCACCTCCTCCAGGTCGCCGCGCAGCTGCGAGGTGACCACGAGGTCGCGGATCTCGTGGCGGTCGGTGTCGCGGTTGATGCGCACCACGTGGTTCTCGGCCTTGCCGTACTGGTTCTTGCCCAGGACGACGGTGTCCGTGGTCTTCTCGGTGATGACGTCGGTCATGACGTTTCTCCTTGGAGTGTGGAAGGCGGTATCTGCTGATCGGGGCGGTCGAAGACGGGCTGACCCGTCGACTCCTGGGTCAACTGCCCCGGTAGGTGGAAAAGGCGAACGGGCTCAGCAGGAGCGGCACGTGGTAGTGCCTCTCCTCGGCCTGCACCGTGAAGTTCACCGTCACGAACGGGTAGAACGTCGGCTGGTTCCGGCCGGCGAAGTACTGTCCCGTGGCGAAGGTGATCCGGTAGTCGCCGGATTCCAGGGTCTCTGGGCCCAGTTCGGGCACGCGTCCGTCGGCGTTGGTCTCGGCGGTCGCGATGGAGGTGCCGTCGGCGGCCTCGAGGGCCACGGCGATCCCCTGGGCGGGGGTGCCGGTGACGGAGTCGAGGACGTGGGCGGTGACGTAGCTCATGGGGTGACGAGTCCTTCGAGTCGGAGGAGGGCGATCTGGCGCAGCTGGTCGGCGACCACGGCCTGCTCCGTCCCGGGGTCGTTGTCCATGCGGGCGGAGAGCTGGTCGAGGATCTCCTCGGGGCTGCGCCCGGCGGCGCGGATGAGGAACACCTGGCCGAACCGCTCCTCGTAGGCGAGGTTGCCCTCGCGCAGGCGCTGCTGGACGTCGGTGTCCGTGGGGTCGACCGCGGACTGCTCCGCTCGCGACAGCCCGGCCTCCGCGTGGTCGCCCTCGGCCCGCTCGCCGATGCGAGGGTGGTGGGACAGGGCTCTCTCGATCTCCTCGGCGCCGAACGGTTTCGCGGCCGTCCGGGCCGTGCTGAGCAGGGCATCATGGTGGGCGTAGGGCCGGGCGTCGACCACGGCCTCCACCCAGCGCGGGATGTCGAGCGCCGGACGGACGACCTCGGCCGCCTGGGTCCTGTTGAGGGAGTTGAACGCGGTGAGCTTCATGGAGTGTGCCTGTCACCTCTCTGTATTCCGTAATGTGGAAGAAAACTTTCACTACGTATAGTGAACTGGCTCACAAGCTGGAAGTCAATGGTCGCATCCTTGTGTTACTGATTTTTTGCAGAGAGATGCCGGGAGTGAAACTTCGGTTTCACCGCGGGGCAGGAGGATTGCGGCCATGCCGAGGGAGTGCGGAAGGAACGTCATGGATGGAGCAGGGGATCGGCACGGCGGTCCGGGTGCGGAGGAGAGGGTGCTCGTGGTGACGGGAGCCGGTTCGGGGATCGGCCGCGCGGTGGCGCGCGCCTTCCTGGCGGCCGGGTGGGTGGTGGTGCTGGCCGGCCGGCGGCGTGCCGCCCTGGTGGAGACCGCCGCCGGGGCGCCGGGCGCCCGGATCGTCCCGGTGGATGTGGCCGACGCCGAGAGCGTGGCCTCGGCCTTCCGGGAGATCGAGGAGCTGACCGGGCGGATCGACGTCCTGTTCAACAACGCGGGCACGTTCGGGCCCCGCGGCGGGGCGGACGAGATCGATCCCGCGGAGTGGCAGCGCACCCTGGAGGTCAACCTCACCGGCACGTTCCTGTGCTCGGCACAGGCCGTCCGGATCATGAAGCGGCAGCAGCCCCGGGGTGGGCGGATCATCAACAACGGCTCGATCTCCGCGCACGCGCCCCGGCCCCTGTCCGCGGCCTACACCGCGAGCAAGCACGCCGTCACCGGCCTCACCCGGTCCCTGGACCTGGACGGGCGCCCCTACGGCATCACCTGCGGGCAGATCGACATCGGCAACGCGGCCACGGAGCTGCTGGCGGGCCTGGGCACGGACGGCGGCGCCCTGCAGGCCGACGGCACGCTGCGACCGGAACCGAGCTTCCCCGTCGAGGAGGTGGGGCGGGCGGTGCTGATGATGGCCGAGCTGCCCGCCTCCGCCACGGTGAACTCGCTCGTGCTGACCGCCTCGGGGATGCCGTTCGCCGGCCGCGGCTGACGGATCGGTGCCGCACTCCGCGCCGGGGACCTCCGCGACACTGTCTCCGGGGGCACCCGTTCTCGCGACCCCTCTTGACGAGCGCCCCAGGAGGTACTAATTTCATATTGTGGAAACTTGATTCCATAGTACGAATCCTGGAGGAACCCGTGAACCACACCGCGCCGTCGCCCGCACCCGCGATCTTCTTCGACTACACCGCCATCGACTGCGACCCGGACCTCAGCCGCCCGCTGCACCGGCACCGGCGGACCGCACCGCTGTGGGCGCTCGCGGTGTCCTCGGCCTGCGTGGGCGCGATGGTGGGCCGCGCGGCCGCTCGACGCCTCCCGTAACCACGTCCTCCAGGAGCCGGTGCAGACCAGCGCGCCGGCTCGCTCCACCGATCCACCCCTCGAGGAGAACCCATGACCCAGCAGATCCGGACCGGCCGGCAGGCCCCCGACCTCGCACTGACCGACCACGAAGGACAGCAGGTCCGGCTCTCCGAGCTGCGCGACCACAAGGTGATCGTCTACTTCTATCCCAAGGCCTTCACCCCCGGCTGCACCTCCGAGGCGTGCGACTTCCGGGACAGCCTCGCCTCGCTCCAGCACCTGGGCTACACCGTGCTCGGGGTCTCCGGGGACGACCCCGAGACCCTGTCCCGATTCGCCGAGGAGTACCACCTTCCCTACCGGCTGCTCTCCGACCCCGACGGTCAGGCCGCCCGGGCATGGGGTGCCTGGGGGGAGAAGACGGTCAACGGGGAGACCCGGACCGGCCCGCTCCGCTCGACCTTCATCATCGAGCAGGACGGCACCGTGAGCTCCGCGGAGTACAACGTCCAGGCCGAGGGCCACGTCAAGAGCCTGCGGGAGCGGCTGGGCGCCTGAGCCGCACCGGTCGTCGGACCCGGATGGGCTCAGGCCCGGAAGGTCAGCTCGGTGCAGAGGTCGTCGCCGAGCACGAAGCGGCGCACCGGGGCGCGCAGCGCCCCGGAGAGGTGGTCCGCGCCGGGGAACCGGATGCCCGGCACCCCGTCCCCGATGAGCATGGGCGCGGTGGTGAGGTAGAGACGGTGCAGCGTCCCGGCCGCGAGGAACCCCGAGACGGTGCGCCCGCCGCCCTCCACGAGCACCCGCCGCAGGCCCCGCCGGGCCAGCGCCTCGAGCACGGCCCGGGGTGCCAGCCCGTGCTCGCCCACGGGCACCCGCAGCACCGCGACGTGCGGCGCCGGCGCCGCGGGCACGTCCGCGTCCTCGCCCACGACCCACAGCGTGGGCGCGGCTCCGTCCGTGAGCACGGCCGAGGTCAGCGGGGCGCGCGCCGAGGGGTCCAGGACCACCCGGGTGGGATGGGGGCCGGGCACGGCGCGGACGGTCAGCCGGCAGTCGTCGGCGACCACGGTGCCGACGCCCACGACCACGGCCTCCACGAGTGCGCGCAACCGGTGCAGGTGCTCCCGGTCCTCCGGGCCGGTCACGAACTCGGCGTGCCCGGTGCGCGAGGCGATGAACCCGTCCAGGCTCTGTCCCAGCTGGGCGAGGACGAGGGGGCCCCGGTGCGCCACGAGCGGTCCGTAGCGTTCGACGAGCTCCGCCCCCGGCGGCGGCACGGGGCCGGTCCGGCCGGCGAGCAGCGCCTCCCAGGCGGCGGCGGGGGAGGCGTCCGGGGCGGCCGGGCCGGAGGCGTCGTCGTCCGCGGGCGGTGGAGCGGCCCCGGTGCCGCGGGGCGCGGAGCTGTCGATCACGGGGTCAGTCCCGGGCGAGGAACCGGTCCTGTGCCGTCTCCGCGGCGATGGCCCGCAGACGGTCGTACTGGTCGGCGGCCCCGGCCTCGAGGGTCCTCAGCTCCTCGGCGTCGAGGCGCGGCTCGGCGGGGGCGAGCTCCAGGAGCGTGACCCACATGCTGCGCTTGGCGACCACCAGGGACTGCAACATCTCGAGCTCACCGTGGGCGGCGATGCCGGTCCGCTCCCGGATCCGGCTCAGCGGATTGAGCCGGGAGGCGATGCCGGTGACGGTCCCGAGCCCCTTGGCCACCGTGCGCCGGCCGGAGCCCAGGCGGTCGATCATTGCCTCGAGGCGGCCGATGTCGTCCTTGATCTCGTCGACGAACACCGCGAACCGGCCCTCGTAGGGGGTGCCGGCCCACGTGGTGGCCGCCTCGTCGAAGAGCCGCACCCCGGAGAGGGCCCCCATGTAGTGCCCGAGCATGTAGGCCTCGAGCTTGTCGGACCGGACTCCGGCGCCCGCGGCGCCGTTCGGGCCGGTGGGCGGCTGCTCGCTCATCTGCTACTCCTCGCTCGTGGGAAGGGCGTCGCCGGGGCCCAGCACGGATCTCCCCGGGGCCACCAGCCTACTGACTCCGTCCCCCTCGCGGCAGGAGGGGTGCGGCAGGACGGGGTGCGGGGCCGCCGGGCCGGGCGGAAACCATAAGGGATGTGACTATCATGGGGCGCATGACTGAGAACGCGAGCGGATCCCCGGACCCCGACGAGCAGCAGACCATCGGCGCCTCCAGCCCCGAACCGGGCAGCGGGCTCGACCGCGACCCGGACGAGTGGGCCACCGGCGAGGAGCCGATGACCAGCGCGCAGCGCAGCTACCTCGACACCCTGGCCCGCGAGGCCGGCGAGGAGCTGCCGGCGGACCTCACCAAGGCCGAGGCGTCCAAGCACATCGACCGCCTGCAGGGCGAGAGCGGCAGGGTCCAGGACCAGTAGGTCCTGCACCGGCGGAGGGGGAGCACCGTGAAGATCGTCGTCCTGGGAGCCACGGGCAACGTGGGCACCGCGGTGCTCCGCCGGCTGCACGCCGCGCCGGAGGTCACCCACATCGTCGGGGTCTCCCGCGAGGGGCCCGAGCGGGACGGGGAGCCCTACGACGGCGTGGAGTGGCACACCGTCGACGTCGCCGCGAAGGAGTCCACCGCGGCGCTGGCGGAGATCATGGCCGGCGCGGACGCCGTGATCCACCTCGTGTGGCTCATCCGCCCGAACCGGGACTTCGCGCTGATGCACGAAACGAACGTGGACGGCCTCGTCCACGTGCTCGACGCCGTGGTGCTCGCCGGTGTGCCCCAGATCGTCTACCCCTCCTCGCTCGGCGCCTACAGCCCCGGCCCCAAGGACCGGGCCGTGGACGAGTCCTGGCCGGTCGGCGGGGTCGAGACCTCGCACTACAACGTGCAGAAGGCCGAGACGGAGGCGCTGCTCAACCGGTTCGAGGAGGCCCACCCCGGGATCGTGGTGACCCGGCTGCGGCCCGGCTTCCTGTTCCAGGCGGACGCCGCCCCCGAGATCGGGGACTACTTCTTCGGCGCCCTCGTGCCCAGGAAGCTCATCGCCCGGCTGCGCCTGCCCATGCTGCCGTTCCCCGAGAAGTTCCGCTTCCAGACGCTGCACACCGACGACGTCGCGGACGCGTTCTGGCGGGTCGTCCAGCACCGGGCCGGCGGGGCGTTCAACGTCGCCGCCGAGCCGGTGCTCGGCGCCGACGGCGTGGCGAAGGTGCTCGGCGCCCGGCGCGTGCTGCCCGTGCCGCCGGCCCTGGTGCGCGCGCTCGTGGCGATCACCTACCGGCTGCGGCTGCAGCCCACCGACCCCGGATGGATCGACCTGGCCGGCGCCGTGCCGATCATGGACACCACGCGGATCCGCGAGGTCACCGGCTGGTCGGAGAGCGTGAGCTCGCTCGAGGCGCTGCGGGAGCTCGTCGACAACCTGGACGGCCGGGAGGGCCTGGGCAACAAGGAGCACCGGCCCAAGTCGCCGCTGGTCTGACCGCGCCGGTCCCGCCGGACGGGTCCGTGGACCCGGACGTCCCGCCGGTCAGCGGTCCCGGCGCCGGAGCACGGCCAGCACCGCGCTGATCAGCACCATGGCGCAGGCCGCGCCGACCGCGGCGGCGAACGCGCCCCGGTGCCCGGCGGTCTCGGCCAGGAGCCCGGCCGACGCCGCGCCCACGGCGGAGCCGAGGACCACGCCGCTCGCGAGCATCGTCATGACCGTGCCCAGCCGCTCCGGCCGGGCGACGTCCCCGCCGATGGTGTAGATCGTGACCATGGCGGGCCCCAGCGGCAGACCGGCGAGCAGCAGCACCACGAGCATCGACCCGATCCCGCTCGGCAGCAGGAACAGCAGGCTCAGGGCGGCCATGGCGCCGGAGCTGACCAGCCAGCGGGAGGCGGGCCGGAAGCGCTGCGGCCACCACGCCACCGACAGGGCCGCGGCCGCCGAGCTGATGCCGAGCACGGCGTAGAGCAGACCGGTCGCGCTCTGGATCCCGAACTCGCCGCCGAAGGCGTTGAGACCGTTCTGCACGGCGCCGAAGAACGCGCCCATGGCCACCATCCCCAGGACGGGGAGCAGCACGAGGACCCGCTCCCGGACGGGAACGGGACGGGCCGCCGCACGGCGCCGGTCCTCGCGCGAGACGGCCGGGACCGCCAGGCGCGTGGGGTGCACGGCGAAGGGCGTGACCATGGTGAGGGTCAGGACGGCCGCGAGGACGAAGGGGGACCAGGGGGCGACCAGGGAGGCCAGGACACCGACCAGGGCCGGGCCGAGCACGAAGGTCAGCTCGTCGGCGGTGGACTCGTAGGACAGGGCGGTGTCCAGCTCGCGCCGGTTCCCGCCGACCAGGCCGCGCCACCGCACCCGGGCCAGCGGGCCGACCTGGGGGCAGGTGGCGCCCACGAGCAGGGACGCGCCGACGAGCAGCGGCACGGCCGGCGCGTCCGGGCCCGCGGGGGCGTAGGCGGTGACCAGCAGCAGCGCGATGGCCACGGCGTGGGCGAGGGCGGAGACCAGCAGCACGGCCTGCTGGCCCAGGCGGTCGGCGAGGTGGCCCATCAGGGGCCCGCCCAGCGCCGAACCGACCCCGACGGCGCCGGCGGCCAGCCCTCCGACGACGTAGGAGCCGCTGACGGCGGTGGCGAGGGTGAGCGCCCCGACGGTGAGCATGGCCAGGGGCAGGCGGGCCGCGAAGGCGATCGGCAGGAAGTCGCGCCCGGCGAGCTGCACGAGCCGGGCGTACCGGCCGCCGGACGAGGGCGTCGTCCGGCGGCCGGTGTCGTGCGGGGCGGCCGCGGGGTGCTCCGCGGCGGGGGCCGGGGCGGCGGGCACGCGGGCCGCGCGCTCGGCCGTGGAAGGGGTGGTCAGGGGGTTCACAGGGGTCCTCGGAGGATGTGCGCACCGTCCCCCCTCCCGGTGCGCCCGACCCGGACAACAGGGTCCAGTCTACCGCCCGGACGCCCCGCTGCTAGGGGCGGCGGACCGGCCGCCGTAGGTGATCTCCGCCGCGCCCACGGCCGAGGCCACGTACAGGCAGGGGCGGTCGTCGGGGACGGCGGCGCAGACCGTGGCCGCCGTGAGGTCCTCGGGGTCGCGGTCGTCCGCGCCGGCCACCGCGGGGGTCCACCAGTCGGCGTCCGGGACCGCGGCCTCGACGGCCCCCGCCCGGGTCGTGACGGCCACGCGCCGCGGGGCCTCGCCCACGAGCCGGACCTCGGTGGCCCCGACCTCGGTGTGCACGTCCAGGTCCTCGCGCACCCGGATCCCGTCGAGGTCCACCGCGCCGACCTCCGAGGACGCCCACAGGGTGCGGGCGCTGCCGCTCGCCTCGATCACGCCGGCCTCCGTGTCGAGCCGGACGTCGCCGAAGTCGCCCTCGACGCTCAGGGCGCCGGCGTCCCCGGAGAGCCGCAGGTCCACGGGCTCGTTCCCGGCCGGGACGGTGATCCGCACGTGCATCCCGCTGCCGGCGCCCGGCCAGGAGCGGGACGGGAGGGCGTCGATGCTCAGCCGGCCGTCCTCGACCCGGGGCTCGGGGGCGCTCTCGAGCCTGAACCCGGCGTACACGGACTCCACCCGCAGATCGGGGACGTCGGCCGTCACGACCTCGACGACCGCCGACCGGCTGTCGACCACGACCGTGTCCACGGACTCGGTCACGGTGGTGTCCACCCGGTGCTCCTGGACGGACAGGGACGCGGCGGCCGTGGCGCCGCCGGCGCCCAGCAGGAGGAGGGCGCCGATGCCGCCGAGCACGGCGGTGGGGACGAGCCAGGCCGTGCGCTCGTTGTCGCTGACGACGTCGTGGGAGGAGTCGTGGGCGGCGGGGTGCTCGGGGTGGGTGCTCATGGCCGGTGCTCCTGGTGGGACGGGTTTGCGGACGGGGTGTGGCCGGGCCCGGGGTCCGGGTAGCCGAGGTAGCGCAGGACCGCACGGACGCGGCGGTTGCCGCCGTCCTCGTGGGCGAGGCCCAGCTTGGTGAACACGGAGCGGATGTGCTTCTCCACCGAGGACTCGGTGAGGAAGAGATTCGCGGCGACCGAGGCGTTGGAGAGCCCCTGGGCCATGAGCCCGAGCACCTCGTGCTCCCGCGGGGAGAGGAGCTCCAGGTCCTGGCGGTGCCGCGAGCGCACGAGCAGCTGGGAGACGACCTCCGGGTCCAGGACGGTGCCGCCCGCGCCCACGGTCTCCACGGACTCGAGGAACTGGTCGACGTCCGCGACCCGGTCCTTGAGCAGGTACCCCAGCCCGTCCCGGCGGGACGCGATGAGCTCCGAGGCGTAGCGCTCCTCGACGTACTGCGAGAGCACGAGCACCGCGATCCGCGGGTGCTGGGAGCGGACGAGGACGGCGGCGCGGATGCCCTCGTCCGTGAACGTCGGCGGCAGCCGCACGTCCACGAGGGCGAAGTCCGGCTCGTGCTCCTCGACGGCCCGGAGCAGGTCCTCCGCGGTGTCGACGTCGGCGACCACCTCGTGGCCGGCCTCGGTGAGCAGGCGGACGAGGCCCGCGCGCAGGAGGACGGCGTCCTCGGCGATGACGATGCGCATCAGGATCCCGCCCCCCGGTCGACCGGCAGCTCGACGGTCAGCTCGGTCGGCCCGCCCGCGGGGGAGTCGAGGAAGAAGTGCCCGCCCGCGGAGCGGATCCGGTCGGCGATCCCGGACAGGCCGCCGCCGGGGACCACCACGGCGCCGCCGCGGCCGTCATCGGCGATCCGGGCGACCACGCGGGTGCCTCCCGCGGGATCGGTCTCGAGGCCCACCCGCACCGACGCGGCGCCGGCCTGGGCGTGCTTGACGATGTTGGCGATGCCCTCGGAGACCGCGAAGTACACGGCGGCCTCGGTCTCCGGCGCCAGCCGCGGCACCCGCACGTCCACGGCGACCGGGACGGGGGACTGGGCGGCCACGGCGGAGAGGGCGGCATCGAGGCCCCGGTCCTCCAGGACCGCCGGGTGGAAGCCCCGGGCCAGGCGGCGCAGCTCGGCGATCGCGGCCTTGGTGGTGGCATGCGCCTCCCCGATGAGGTCCTTGGCCCCGGCGGGGTCGTGGTCGATCCGGCGCTGGGCCATCGACAGGTTCATGGCCACGGACACGAGCTGGGGCTGCACGCCGTCGTGCAGGTCGCGTTCGATCCGGGAGCGCTCGGTGCGGGCGCCGCGGACGGCGGTCTCGCGGGCGGCCGCGGCCTCGGCGGCCCGGCGGCGCAGCTCCGCCGCCTCGTCCACCCGGAGCAGCAGCCGGGACAGGCCCCGGTGCGCGGCCACGGCGAGGACCACGACGAGCAGCCCGAGGAGGGTCAGGGTGATCCCGGTCAGGACCACGGCCCAGTCCGGCCAGGTCCCGACCACCTCGGAGGGCCAGAGCGGGTTGTTCGGCGCCGCGTAGAGCGGCGCGAAGGCCAGGGCGACGGCGGCGCCGGTGCCGGCCAGGGCCGCCACGGCGACCCAGCCCAGGACCGTGGTGAGGAGCAGGTGCAGCAGTCCCGTCCAGAACGCGGCGTCGGAGACGTCCAGCCACCACTGGTGGACGATCCGCCAACCGTCGGTGCGGGGCGAGCGGCGCCGGCGCGGGGCGGGCAGGTGCAGCCCGAACGCCGCCTGCGTGCGGCGGCGCTCGACCCACTCGATCCCGCGGACCGCGTAGATCGCGGCCACGAGCAGGACCACGCCCACCAGGGCGGCGAGCGAGGCGAAGCCGGCGGAGACCAGGGAGACCAGGGCCGTCAGCCACAGCGTGCCGAGCGCGGCGTCCACCACGAGGTCGGTGGTGCCGAAGAACAGGGTCCTGGGGGACCACGGTCCCCACTCCCGGGACCGGGCCCCGGCGGCGGGGCCCGCGGGCCGGGAACCGCCCGCGGGGCGGGGGGCGTCGTCCGGGGTCCCACGACCGCTGCCGGGATCGGTGCCGGGGCTGCCCCACGGCACGGGTGGAAGGGGCCGGGTCTCGTGCGGTGTGCTCATGCCTTCACGCTACGGTCGCGGGGGTCGTCGCCGCAGCGACGTTCTCCACCTGGTACGCCTGCGGTTTTCCGCACCCCGGTCCGGCGCTCCGGGCGCCGGCGCGGCTCAGCCGGCGTCCAGCAGGCCGACTCCCATGGCCGCGAGGGTGCCGAAGGCGACGCCCCACAGGACGATGGAGACGATCTGCCACCGGATGACGGCGTTGCGGTCCGCGCCGAAGGAGACCATGGCGGTGGCCGTGATCTGGCTGGGCAGGATGGTCTGGCCGAGCAGGCTTACACCGGCCACACCGTACTTGTCGAAGGCCCGGCGCAGTCTCTGCTGCCGGGGCGAGGGCTCCCGGGGGTCGCCGGCGAACCTGCGGCGGAGGCCGTGCGCGCCCAGGACCAGCGCCAGCATGGAGGCGACGTTGCCGACGACGGCGGCCCCGACGGCGATCGCCGGGTCGAGGCCGGCCAGGACGCCGACGACGGACCCGAAGTAGGACTCGACGAACGGGATCGCTCCTGCCACCACCACCCCCAGCCACTGGAGCAGCGGCGGCAGGGAGGAGGTGAATTCCTGCAGGGCGTCGATCATCGGGGTCCTTCCGGGGGAGGTCGGCGCGGCCGGCCCGCGTCCGTCGCCGGGGCCGCTCCCAGCACGCTATCGGCGCGGCCCGCCCCGGGGCCTCCCCCGGCAGACGGAGCCTCGGCCGCTCCGGGCGAGGGAACCGTCAGCGGCCGCCGGCCGGCTCCGCCCCGGGGCGGAGGTGGCGGACCAGGAACCGGGCCTGGTCCTCGAGCACGCGCGAGCGCACGGGGTCCTCGTAGACCGCGAAGTGCCCCACCGGGTACGTCACGACCTCGCCCCGCGGCGCCGCCCGGGCGATCCGCGCGGCCCGCCGCGGATCCGTCTCGGTGTCCTGCTCCGCGACGCACACGAGCAGCGGCGCCCGCACCCGTTCGGCGGTGCCCGGCAGGTACACGGGAGGGTGGAGGAGCAGCCGGGGCGCGAACTCGTTGCGCCAGGACGGACCCGTCCTCACGGCGTGCTCCAGGTACCGGTCGCTGTCCGGGTCGATGATCGCGCCCACGTCCCCGGGGAGCGCGAACACCGGGATGCAGCGCGGGGGGAGCCCGCGCCGTCCCCGCAGCTCGTCGCGGACCGCGGCGGCCAGCAGCCGGACGGTGGTCCGCAGGAGCAGCCCGAGCGGGATGTGCTCCTGCTGCTTCTTGACCCGGATCTCGCCGGCCGTGCCCTCGGAGCCCTTGCCGAACTCCGGCACCTGGGCGACCACGGCCCGGACCCGCCGGTCCTCGGAGGCCAGCCGCAGGACGTGCCCGCCGGACAGCGAGCTGCCCCACAGCGCGGTGCGGGCCGGGTCGAGGCCGGGCAGGGAGCGGGCCAGGCGCACGGCTGCCCGCCAGTCCTCGAGCTGCTCCGCTGCGTCCACGATCTGCCGGGGTGCGCCGCCGCTGCGGCCGAACCGCCGGTAGTCGAAGGTCAGCACGGCCAGGCCGTGCTCCGCGAGGCCGGCGGCGTGCTCGGCCAGCTGGTCCTGGGTACCGGTGAAGCCGTGGCCCATGACCACGCAGGGCACCGCGGCGCCGGCCGGCGCCGGGCGGTACAGCGCGGCGGCGCACGGGACGCCGCCCGAGTCGAACGTGAGAGCCTCTGGCATCGTGTCCTCCACCGGCCGCGGCGGGTCCTGGTGCCCGCCCGTGGGGTCCATCGTGCGCGCGTTCCGGCGCCGGTGCCAGGGCCCCGGGCGGTCAGGCCGAGGTCACCAGTTCGGACCGACGCAGCCGGTGGCCCCGGATCGAGACCAGCCGCCGGAGTCCCGTGCGGTCCTCGAGGACCCAGGCGATCCCCAGCTGCGGGACCACCTCGCTGACCGTGCCGGTGAAGCGGGGCTGCCGGTGCTCCCAGGCCTCGATCCGATCACCCGGCCGCACCCGGGCCAGGCCCAGGATCCATCTGCTGCTCGCGGTCATGGGGAGCCCCTTCCGTCTCGTGCGCCCGGTTCCCCCATCCTCGTCCCGGCATGTGGCCGCGGCGTTTCCGGCGGGTTGACGTCCCATGTCCTCTCCTCGGTCCCGAGGGCCGCCCCGGGCCCGGAGGGAGGGCCGGCGGGGTTCAGTACTTCCGCAGCGCCACGCGCGGCTGTCCCGTCCACCGCGCGCGCAGCAGCGCCGAGACGTCCAGGAGCAGGTCCGTGAGCTCCGCGGAGCCGGGGCCCAGGGCGCGGACCACGAGGCCGGGCACCGGCAGCTCGGAGACCCCGCACCGCAGCCCCGGCACCCGGGCCTCGGCCGCGGCGAGCAGGCCGTGGACCTCCTCCACCAGCTCCCGGTCCGCCCGGGGGTCCACGACCAGCAGGGAGCCGAGGTGCGTGCGTCCCTCCAGGAAGCCGAGCCCGGCCACGGCATCCTCGCCCGGGCGCAGGCGGAGGTTGTCGAGGACCACCGTGCGCCCGCCCATCAGCACCTCGGTGCGCAGCACCACGCCGCGGTAGCGGAAGACGGTGCCGTCCGGCGCCCACCCGGGGGTGACCACCTCGCCCGCCACGAGGCAGGCCGAGGGGTCCATCGTCACGGTCGTGGACTGCACGTAGTCGGCGTCCTCGTAGGCGATGAGCTGGTCCGGCAGGTACTCGAGGACCGCGCCGGGACCGAGCGCGAGACGTACGTCCTGGCGGGCGGGAGCGGCCGGGGTGCGGTAGACCTTGGTCGCGGACTGGGTGGTGACCAGAGCGGTGCCGGCGGCCCCGACCGTGACGTCCAGCTCGTAGCGGTCCCCGCCGAGGTACCCGCCGCCGGGATTGACGACGACGAAGCACGGCTGCCCCGACCCGTCCAGGTGGTGCGGGCGCAGCACGCGCAGGGCGCCGGCGTGGAACTGGTGGGCCGCCACGGTCCGGTCCCCGCGGGGCACCAGCACCAGCTCGAGCCGGCCCGTCGGCGCGGAGGCCGGCGCGGCGGCGGTCACGGGACCATGTCCAGCATCAGCACGTCGTGCCGGATCCACGCGAGGATCCGCTCGAGGCCCTCGTCGGTCCGGAGGTTGGTGAAGCAGAACGGGCGGTCCTTGCGGAACACGGCGGAGTCCGCGGCCATGACGTCGAGGTCGGCGCCGACGTGCGGGGCGAGGTCGGTCTTGTTGATGACGAACAGGTCGGACTTGATCATGCCCTGCCCGGCCTTGCGGGGGATCTTCTCGCCCTGGGCCACGTCGATGATGTAGATGGAGAAGTCGACCAGCTCCGGGCTGAACGTGGCGGAGAGGTTGTCCCCGCCGGACTCGACGAACACGATCTGCAGGTCCGGGTGCTGGGCGCACAGCTTCTCGATCGCGGCCTCGTTCATCGAGGTGTCCTCGCGGATCGCGGTGTGCGGGCAGCCGCCGGTCTCGATGCCCACGATCCGGTCCAGCGGCAGCACGCCGTTGCGGGCCAGGATCCTGGCGTCCTCGATCGTGTAGATGTCGTTGGTGATCGCGGCCATCGAGACCTCGTGGATCAGCGCGCGGGTGACCCGCTCCACGAGCTGGGTCTTGCCGGCGCCCACGGGCCCGCCCACGCCGATGCGCACGGGGCCGCGGCCGGTCGGCGCGGAGGGGGCGGGGGAGACGGTGGTCATGGTGAGCTCCTGGGTCGGTGCGGTCGGTGCGGTCGGTGCGGTCGGTGCGGTGGTGGGTCAGGACATGAACATGCGGGCCCGCTGCCAGGCGTGGCGCATCTGGGCGATCTCCAGGCCGGGACTGGTCGCCCCGGCCTCGTGGTCGGCCATGGACCCGATCCGCTCGACGCCGCGGGCGACGTCCTCGTGCAGGGCGCGCAGCACGCGCTGGCCCGCGTTCTGGCCGATGGGGATGCCGCGCACGGCGTTCTGGGTCAGGGAGGTCACGGTCGAGAAGAGGTACGCGCCGGCCAGCTGCTCCCAGGTCACGCCCAGGCCGGCGCCCACGAGCGCGAAGGCCACCGCGGGACTGCCGCGGCTCGTCCCGGCGCGCTGGCGCTGCGCGTAGGCCAGCAGCCGGGGGGAGGGGAAGTTCTCGGCGCCGATGTCGGTCATCCGCCGGCCCATCGCGGTCGCGGCGTCCCGCACCTGGACGGGCAGGGCCTGGGCGGCCAGCAGGTCGTCGGCGCGCCACACGGCGTCGTCGTCGGCCGCCGTGGCGACCGCGCGCACCGCCCAGCCCTCCGCCGGCACCACCTGGTGGTGCAGGCAGTGCCGGACCCAGGCCAGGAAGCTCGGCTCGTCGTGGACCGTGCCGTCGTCCACGTAGGTCTCGAGCCCCAGGGAGTGGGCGAACGCGCCGGTGGGCAGGGCGGAGTCGGCCAGCTGCAGCACGGCGAGCGTCCCGGCGAGCGATCCGGCGGCGCCCGCGGGGGAGTGCTCAGTGGGTGTGCTCGGCATGGCGGAAGGGGACCTCCATCTGCCGCTCGACGCGAGCGAAGCGCACCCCGGCGCCCTGCAGGAAGGCCTCGGCCGTGTGGTCGTACTGGAGCACCATGACCCCGTCGTGGCCGGGCAGCTCGGGGACCCCGGCCGCGGGGCCGAGGAACTGGGCGGGCAGGTGCCGGTTGCCCAGGGAGTGGGCCACGAAGCCCATCTGCTCGATCGTGGCGGGCGCGACCACCAGGACGTCGGTGGGCAGGGTCGAGACGACGACGGCGCTGTGGCCGTCCCGGTGCAGGATGTCGCCGTCCCTGAGCTCCCGCCGCGAGCTCAGCCGGATCCCCACCTCGGTGCCGTGGTCGGTCACGACCCGCTGGACGCGCTTGCGCAGCTCGGGCCCGGAGAGCGCGACCCGCTCCAGGTGCAGGCCGGCGCGCTCCGGCTCGGTGAGCTCGGCCAGGTTGCCGAGGACGGCTTCGACGATCACGGGTGCGGGTCCTCTCGTGGGGCTTCGGGGTGTCTCAGGGCGTGCGGGGCCCGGCCGGCGGGCCGGTCAGAACAGGAAGTACCGCTGGGCCATGGCCAGCTCCTCGGCGGGCTCGCACGTGGCGAGCTCACCGTCCACGCGGACCTCGTAGGTCTGCGGGTCCACCTCGATCTCCGGGGTGGCGTGGTTGTGCCGCATGTCCTGCTTGGTCAGGCCGCGGATCCCGCCCACGGGCAGCACCCGCTTGCGCAGGCCCAGGCGCTCGCCGACGCCCGCCTCGACGGCGGCGCGGGACATGAAGGTGATGGAGTTGGCGTGCGGGGCGGTGCCCTTCGCGCCGAACGCGTCCCGCATCAGCTGCGGCTGCGGGGTGGGGATCGAGGCGTTGGGGTCGCCCATGAGCGAGTGCACGATCTGCCCGCCCTTGAGCACGGCGTGGGGCTTGACCCCGAAGAACACCGGGTCCCACAGCACCAGGTCCGCGAACTTGCCCGGCTCGACCGAGCCCACCACGTCGGCGATCCCGTGCGCGACCGCCGGGTTGATCGTGTACTTGGCCACGTAGCGCTTCAGCCGGGCGTTGTCCCCGCGGCCCGTCTCCTCGGGCAGGGGCCCGGTGCGCCGCTTCATCTGGTCGGCCAGCTGCCAGGTGCGCAGCACCACCTCGCCCACGCGGCCCATGGCCTGGGAGTCGGAGGAGGTCATGGAGAACACGCCCAGGTCGTGCAGCACGTCCTCGGCGGCGATCGTCTCGGGCCGGATCCGGGAGTCCGCGAACGCCACGTCCTCCGGGATGTCCGGGTTGAGGTGGTGGCAGACCATGAGCATGTCCAGGTGCTCCTCCGCCGTGTTCCGGGTGAAGGGCAGCGTGGGGTTCGTCGAGGACGGCAGCACGTGGGGCAGGGCCGCGATGCGGATGATGTCCGGGGCGTGGCCGCCGCCGGCGCCCTCGGTGTGGAACGTGTGGATGACCCGCCCGTCGATCGCGGCCACCGTGTCCTCGAGGAACCCGCACTCGTTGAGGGTGTCGGTGTGGATGGCCACCTGCACGTCGAACTCGTCGGCCACGCCCAGGGCCGTGTCGATCGCCGCCGTGGTGGCGCCCCAGTCCTCGTGGATCTTGAGCCCCACGGCGCCGGCGCGGATCTGCTCCGCGAGGGGCTCGGCGGTGCTCGCGTGGCCCTTCCCGAGCAGCCCGAAGTTCATCGGGTAGCCGTCGAGGGCCCGGAACATCCGGGCGAGGTGCCACGCACCGGGGGTGATCGTGGTGGCGTTGGAGCCCTCGGCGGGGCCCGTGCCGCCGCCGAACATCGTGGTGATCCCGGAGGACAGGGCCGTGCCGATCTGGTCGGCGCCGATGAAGTGGATGTGGGAGTCGATCCCGCCCGCGGTGAGGATCCGGCCCTCGCCGGCGATCACCTCGGTGGAGGCGCCGATCAGGATGTCGACGCCGTCCATGATGTCCGGGTTGCCGGCCTTGCCGATCCCGCTGATGTGCCCGTCCCGGATGCCGACGTCCGCCTTGTAGATCCCGGAGGCGTCGAGCACCACGGCGTTGGTGACCACGGTGTCCACCACGCCGTCGTCCCGGGTCAGCCGCCCGTTGTGGCCCATGCCGTCCCGGATCACCTTGCCCCCGCCGAAGACCACCTCGTCCCCGGGGACCGTGCGGTCGTGCTCCACCTCGAGGAACAGCTCGGTGTCCGCCAGGCGCACCAGGTCCCCGGTGGTGGGCCCGTAGAGGCTCGTGTACTGGGCGCGGGACATCTCGTGGCTCATGCATGCTCCTTCCCGGAAGCGTCGGGGCGGGGGCCGCCGTCGGTGCCGGGGGCGTCCGTGCCGGGGGCGTCGAGGGGCCCGTTCACCCGGTTCGCGAGGCCGTGGACCTCGCGGCGCCCCGCCAGGGCGACGAGCCGGACGCGCTTGCGGTCGCCGGGCTCGAAGCGCACCGCGGTGCCGGCGGGGACGTCCAGGCGGAAGCCGCGGGCCGCCGTCCGGTCGAACTCGAGGCCGGGGTTGGCCTCGGCGAAGTGGAAGTGCGAGCCCACCTGCACGGGGCGGTCGCCGCGGTTGACCACGTCCAGCTCCGTGGTGGGCCGGCCGGCGTTGATCACGACGGGCTCGGGCCGCAGGACGTACTCTCCGGGGATCACGGGCGCTCCTTCGGTGCCGGGGGCGGGCGGGTCAGCGGATGGGGTCGTGGACGGTGACGAGCTTGGTGCCGTCCGGGAAGGTCGCCTCGACCTGGACGGAGTGGACCATCTCCGGCACGCCCTCCATGACGTCCGCCCGGGCCAGGATCGTGGAGCCCCAGGACATGAGCTCGGCCACGGTCCGGCCGTCCCGGGCGCCCTCCAAAAGCTCGGCGGTGATCAGGGCGACCGCCTCCGGGTGGTTGAGCCGCAGCCCCCGGTCCCGGCGCCGCCGGGCGAGGTCGCCGGCCACGACGACCAGCAGCTTCTCCTGCTCACGGGGTGTCAGGTGCACGGCTCTCCTCGGGACGGCGGGTGCTCAGGGACAGTCGTCACCGTAGGGGCTCCGTGTTTCGGCGAGGTTCACCGGGTGTTTCCGGCACGTGCCGGGGCGCGGGCGCCCGGGCAGGCGCCCCGGCACGTGCGCCCGCGCCGGCTCAGAGGGCGAGCGCCGCCCGGGCGTGCTCCTCGGCCCGCTCCCCGGCGCGGCCGGAGGCGCTGACCCGCCCGGAGTCCAGGACGTACCAGTCCGTGGCCGAGCCCAGGGCGAAGCCGATCCGCTGCTCCACCAGGAGCACCCGGATCCCGGTGCCGGCGGCCAGCTGCAGGATCTTCTGCTCGATCTCCTGGACCACGGACGGCTGGATGCCCTCGGTGGGCTCGTCGAGGATCAGCAGGGACGGCTCGGTGATCAGGGCGCGGGCGATCGCCAGCTGCTGGCGCTGCCCGCCCGAGAGCAGCCCGGCCCGGCGCTCGAGCAGCCCCTCGAGGGCCGGGAACATCGCCAGGGACCGGTCGACGGCGGCCCGCCCGTTCCGCCGGCCGTCGGCCACCACCTGGAGGTTCTCCCGGACGCTGAGCCCGCCGAAGGAGCGCTGGCCCTGCGGGACGTAGGCCATGCCGCGGCGGACCCGGGCGTGCCCGCTGAGCCCGGTGATGTCCTCGCCGTCGAGCAGGATCCGGCCGGAGGTCACCCTGTTGAGGCCCACGACCGCCCGCAGCAGCGTGGTCTTGCCCGCCCCGTTGTGGCCGAG
Organism: Kocuria sp. CPCC 205231; assembly: GCF_040980965.1. Lineage (NCBI taxonomy): Bacteria > Bacillati > Actinomycetota > Actinomycetes > Micrococcales > Micrococcaceae > Kocuria > Kocuria sp. CPCC 205231. The sequence goes on from NZ_JAVKPP010000015.1 coordinate 22,705, forward strand.
TAGGGCGACCACGGCGTCCCCGCCGACGGTGAGGTCCACGCCGTGGACCACCTCGGTGCGGCCGTAGCCGGTGTGCACGTCCTGGAGCTCGAGCATCAGGAGTCTCCCTCCCGGGGGTCGGCCGCGGCGGCGGCGGTGGCGGCGGTGCCCAGGTAGATCTCCTGGACTCGCGGGTCGGCCTGCACGTGGGCCACGGAGCCCTCGCTGATCACCCGGCCGTCGGCCATCACGGTGACGGAGGTGGCGTAGCGGCGCAGGAACTCCATGTCGTGCTCCACCACGATCGTGATCCGGTCGCCGCCGATCCGGCGCAGCAGCTCACCGGTCTGCTCCCGCTCCTCGTGGCTCATCCCGGCCACGGGCTCGTCGAGCAGCAGCACCTGCGCCTTCTGCACGAGCAGCATCCCGATCTCGAGCCACTGCTTCTGCCCGTGGGCCAGCACCCCGGCCGGGACGTCCCGCAGGGCCGAGAGGTTGATGATCTCGAGGGCCTCCTCCACCTCCCGGGACACGGACCGCCGGGCGGCGAGCAGGGACAGGGGCGGCCGGCCGGCCTCCGCGGCGATGTCGAGGTTCTGCAGGACCGTGAGCTGCTCGAAGACGCTCGCGGTCTGGAAGGTGCGGCCCACGCCCAGCCGGGTGATCCGGTGCGTCCTGCGGCCCACCAGCTGGTGGCCGTCGTGGTCGATCGACCCGCGCGCGGGGACGAGCCCGGTCACCGCGTCGATGAGGGTGGTCTTCCCGGCGCCGTTGGGGCCGATGAGGAAGCGCAGGTCGCCCTGGTTGACCACGAGGTCCACGCCGTCCACGGCCGTGAAGCTCCCGAAGGACACGGTGAGGTCCGTGATCTCGAGGTAGGAGGGGCGGCCCGTGCGCAGCCCACCGGGCTGCGGCGGGGTGTGCCCCAGCAGGGTGCTCCTCCACTCGGGGCGGCGCGCGGACAGCATCTCGGGGCGTGCGGCGGCGTTCATCGGGCCTCCTCCGCGGCCAGGGCCGCTGCCGGGGTGGGGACGGGGTCGTCGGGGGTGGTGGCCCCTCCGGGGCCGCGGCCGTCTCCGTCGCCGGGGGCGGGCGCGGGGGCGCGACGACGACGCCGGAGCACCCCGGGCAGCGAGGCGATGCCGCCGGGCAGGAACCCGACCACCAGCACGAAGAGCAGGCCCTGGAGGTACACCCAGAAGGACGGGAACGCGGAGGCCAGGGACGTCTCGGCGAAGGACACGGCGATCGAGCCGAGCGCGGGCCCGAGCAGGGTCGCGCGGCCGCCGACGGCCACGCCGATGAGGAACGCGATGGACGGGATCACCCCGACGTCGGCGGGGGAGACGATCCCCACGACCGGGACGAACAGCGCCCCGCCGATCCCGGCCATGACCGCGGCGAGGACGTAGGCGGCGGTCTTCACGAGGGCCGGGTCGTGGCCGAGGAAGCGCACGCGCTCCTCCTGGTCCCGCACGGCCACGAGCAGCTCGCCCCACCGGCTGCGGTGGAGCTGCCAGGTGAGGGCCACCATGGCCAGGAGCAGCGCCGCGGTGACGAGGTAGAGGACCAGCTGGTTGCGCGGGTCGGCGAGGTCGTAGCCGAAGAGGGAGCGGAAGCTGCTCAGCCCATTGGACCCGTTGGTGAGAACGGGCTGCCCGATCAGCCAGACCGCGAAGGCCGCGGCGAGGGCCTGGGACAGGATCGCGAAGTAGGCGCCCTTGACCCGCCGGGTGAAGATCGCCAGGCCCAGGGCCGCGGCCACCGCCGCCGGCACCAGGACCACGCCGAGCACGGCGGCCGCCGGGTGGGCGAACACGGCCCACACGGCGGGCAGCTCGGTGACGCCGTTCTGCCGCATGAACTCGGGGACCTGCTCGCCCAGCAGGCGGGTGTCCGCGAGCTGCAGGTGCATGGCCATGATGTAGGCGCCGAGCCCGAAGAACAGGCCCTGGCCCATGGTGAGCATCCCGCCGCGGCCCCAGGCCAGGCCGATGCCCACGGCGACCATGGCGATGCACAGGTACTTGCCGAGCAGGCCCAGGCCGAACCCGCCGAGGGTCAGGGGCGCCAGGACGAGCAGCAGGAGCGCGCCGAGGGCCAGCCCGGCGGCGGCCCCCCGGGGGCCGGTGAGCCGGTCGCGCCACGCGGCGGCGGGACGGGGTGCGGTGGTGGTGTTCATGCCAGACCTCTCGTTCGGACGCTGAAGATCCCCTGGGGGCGCAGCTGCAGGAAGGCGACCACGGCGACCAGCACCAGGACCTTGGCGATCGAGGCGGTGGTGGAGTACTCGACGAAGGCCTGGAGCACGCCCAGGCCCGCCGCGGCGAGCACCGCCCCGCGGATCTGGCCGATGCCGCCGGCGACGACCACGAGGAAGGCGTCCACGATGTACGTGGTGCCGAGGGTGGGGCTCGTGGAGCCCACGAGGGTCAGCGCCACCCCGGCCACCCCCGCGAGCCCGGAGCCGATGAAGAACGTCAGCTGGTCGGTGCGCCGGGAGGAGATCCCGCTGACCTCGGCGAGGTCGCGGCTGAGCACCACGGCGCGGATCCGGCGGCCCAGGGAGGTGCGGTGGAGCACGAGCGCGAGGGCGGCGACCACGACGACGGCGAGGGCCAGCAGGAACACGCGGGACGCCGGGACGGGGACGCCCAGGACCTCCACGGGGCCCTGCAGCAGCTCGGGCAGCCGCACGTCCACGCTGGGCGCGCCGAAGACGTCCCGGGCCACCTGCTGGAGGACCAGGGACACCCCGAAGGTGACGAGCAGCGTGTCCAGCGGGCGGTGGTACATGCGCCGCAGCAGCAGCCCCTCGACCAGCAGGCCGAGGGCCCCGCCCACGAGGAACGCGAGGGGGATCGACAGCAGCAGGGAGACCCCGGCGTGGCCGAGCACCTGCTGGACCGTGAACGCGGTGTACGCGCCGGCCATGATGAACTCGCCGTGGGCCATGTTGATGACGCCCATCTGCCCGAAGGTCAGGGACAGCCCCACGGCCGCGAGGAGGAGGATGGAGCCGAGGCTGAGCCCGGCGAACAACTGGCTGACGATGACTTCCATGGACGGCTCTTCTCTCGGTCTGCGGGGCGTCGGGGGGCGGTGCCGGCGGTGGCGGGGCGGCTCAGCCGGAGACGCCGTCGGCCCAGTCGTAGCCGGTCAGGAACGGGTCGGGGACCACCGGCTCGGCGGCCTCCTCGACGGTCTCGATCAGCCCGTCCTCGCGGATCCGGCCGATGCGCGGGGTCTTGGTGATGTGCTGGGTCTCCCCGTCCACCTCGACGGTGCCCTCGGGGGCCTCGACCACGGTCCCGTCGGCGGCCTCGCGCACGGCGTCGACGTCGAAGGACCCGGCCTTCTCGACCATCGCCCGCCACAGGTGCACGGACGTGTAGGCGGCCTCCATGGGGTCGCTGGTGACCCGCCCGCCGCCGTACCGGTCCTGGAACGCCCGCACGAACCGCTCGTTCTCGGGGGTGTCGACGGTCTGGTAGTAGTTCCAGGAGGTCAGCTGGCCGGCGATGTTCTCCACGCCGATGCCGGGGACCTCCTCCTCCGCGACCGACACGGACACCACGGGCACCTCGCCGGCCTCGAGGCCCACGGAGGAGTACTGGCGGAAGAACGCCACGTTGGAGTCGCCGTTGAGGGTGTTGAACACCGCGTCGGCGTCCGAGGCCAGGAGCTTGTTGACGATGGTCGAGAACTCGGTCGAGCCCATGGGCACGTACTCCTCGCCCACCACCTCCATGCCGTGGGCCGCGGCGTAGGCGTTGATGATCCGGTTCGCCGTGCGGGGGAAGACGTAGTCGCTGCCGACCAGGAAGATCCGCCGGTGCCCCTGCTCCCGCAGGTGGTCGAGGGCCGGGACGATCTGCTGGTTGGTGGTGGCCCCGGTGTAGAAGATGTTGGGGGAGGCCTCGAGCCCCTCGTACTGCACCGGGTAGAACAGCAGCGAGTCCTGGGCCTCGAAGACCGGGAGCATGGCCTTGCGGCTCGCGGAGGTCCAGCCGCCGAACACCGCGGCCACGCAGTCCTGCCGGATCAGCTTGGCGGCCTTCTCCGCGAACACCGTCGGCTCGCTCGCGCCGTCCTCGGTGACGGGGTCCAGCTCCTTGCCGAGCACCCCGCCGTCGGCGTTGATCTCCTCGATCGCCAGGTTCAGGGAGCGGTTGACGGTCGTCTCGCTCACGGCCATCGTGCCCGAGAGGGAGTTGAGCAGCCCCACCTTCACGCTGTCCCCGGAGGTGTCCACGCACGAGCTCGACGGCGCCTGGGCGGCCTGCGCGCTCGGCTGCGGGTCGTACTTCGCGCCGCACCCCGTGAGGAGCGTGGCCGCCACGAGGGCCGGGATCAGAGCGCGCCGTGCGGGGACCGTCATGCCGTCCTGCTTTCCGGGGGAGGAGTCGCTGGGTGCCGGGCGGTGGTCCTGCGCGGGGCGGGACCCGGTCCGCCGGGATGGGAGCGACGCTAGCCAGCCGGGATTTCCGGGGTGCGGCGCAGAGGTTTCCCGGCGATGTCGGACGCGGCGCCCGGTTTCGGGCGTGTGTCGCCCGGTCCCGCAGCGGCGCCGTCCGACGCAACTCCGTATGCTCGGGACCGATGGAGAGCGCGGTCCGCCGGGACCGCCCCGGTGGTTGGAAAGGTCGTGCGGCGATGTCCCCCTCGGTGCGCCCGCTCGCGGTGGCGGTGCTGGCCGCGGCCCTGGTCACGGGGTGCGGCTCCGGGTTCCCGAAGGACCCGGAGGGCACCCTCGACCGGGTGCGCGGCGGTGAGCTGCGGGCCGGGGTCTCGGAGAGCCCGCCCTGGACGGAGGTCGCCGACAGCGGCCGTCCCTCGGGGGTGGAGGTCGAGCTGGTCGAGGAGTTCGCCGAGCGAATCGACGCCGAGGTCGTCTGGACCTCCGGCGCCGAGAGCCACCTGATCCGCTCGCTCGAGGGCGGCGACCTCGACGTCGTCGTCGCAGGCCTCACCGAGACGTCCCCCTGGGAGAAGCACGCCGCGCTGACCCGCCCGCACACGGAGATCGAGACGGGGGACGGCCGCACCGAGAAGATCGTGCTGGCCACCCGGCTGGGGGAGAACGGCTTCCTCACCGAGCTCGAGACGTTCCTGGTGGAACGGGAGGAGGGGTGATGTCGCAGTCCGGGGCGAAGGCCCGGTTCGGGTCCACCGAGCTCACCGGCGCCCAGGCGCGCACCCTGGCGCGTGCGGTGCGCCTGGAGAAGATCACCCTCGGGGTGCTCGCCGTGACCGTGGCCGTCGTGGCGCTCGTGGCCGGGCAGTCCCAGGCCATGAAGGTCGCCTGGATCGAGGACTCGCTCTCGTTCCTGCCGCCCCTCGCCTTCCTCGTGGCGGTCCGCGTCGCCGGCCGGCGCCCTACGCCCCGCCACCCCTACGGCTACCACCGCTCCGTGGGCGTGGGCCACCTCGTGGCGGCGGTCGCGCTCCTGGCGATGGGCGCGTTCCTCGTGGTCGACTCCGGCTCCGGGCTCCTGCGGGGTGAGCGGCCCCCGATCGGGGTCACGAGCCTGTTCGGCACGCCGGTGTGGTCCGGGTGGCTGATGGTGGCGGCGATGACGCTCACCAGCATCCCGCCCGTGATCCTGGGCCGGATGAAGATGAGGCTCGCGGAGGAGCTCCACGACAAGGTGCTCTACGCCGACGCCGACATGAACAAGGCGGACTGGATGACCGGCCTGGCCACGGCGCTCGGTGTGCTGGGCATCGGGATGGGCCTGTGGTGGGCGGACGCGGTCGCGGCGCTCGTGGTCTCCACGTCGATCCTCAAGGACGGGGCCACGAACCTCAAGGGGGCCGTCGCCGACCTCGTGGACTCCCGCCCGACCACCTACGACGACGCCGCGCCCCACCCGCTCGTCCAGGACGTGGAGACGGTGCTGCGCCAGCAGCCGTGGGTGCAGGACGTGGGCGTGCGGGTCCGGGACGAGGGCCACGTCTTCCACGTGGAGGCCTTCGTGGTCCCGGCCGAAGGGGTCGTCCCGACGCTCGGGCAGCTCGCGGCCGCCCGGAAGCGCTGCGCGGACCTGGACTGGAAGATCGAGGACGTCGTGCTCGCCCCCGTGACGGAGCTGTCGGAGGACCAGGTCCCGCGCTGACGCGATCCCTGCCCCTGCGCGAGGGGTCTCGTCCCGAGGCCATCCGGGCTGTGTTCCGACAGGAGGCAACCCCTCGGCAGGGATGTGGGTGGAACTGGACCCCCGGCGGGGTCAGATCTTCAGGTGCACCAGGCTCGGCCCCTCGACCGCGAGCGCCTCGACGACCTTCTCGGCCAGGTTCTCCGGGGTGGCCTCGAACGCGACCGCGCCGAAGGCCTCCGCGAGCGCGGGCCAGTCCGGCTGCCGCAGGTCCACGGCGAGCGGGTCGATGTCCCGGTCGGTCATGTTCTGCCGGATCTCGCCGTAGCCGCCGTTGTCCACGCACACGATCGGCAGGTCCACGCCGAGCTCCACGGCGGTCATCAGCTCCTGGATCGAGAACATCAGGGCGCCGTCGCCCACGAGGCACAGCACGGGCCGGTGCGGGGCGGCGAGCTTCGCCCCGATCGAGGCGGGCAGGCCGTAGCCCAGGGTCGCGTAGGTCCCCATGTAGAGCAGGGAGTGCGGGAGCTGGGCGCGGAAGAACGTGGTGGAGCCCAGGTAGGTGACCTGGGAGGAGTCGCCGCCGATGATCGTGTCCTCGGGCACCACCGCCATGATCGTCTCGTTGAGCGCCGCGAGCTCGGGCGCGGTGCGGCGGCCCTCGTCGTCGAGCCGGGCGAAGACCTCGGTGAGGTCGCGCGGGGGGCGCGGGGCGAGCGGGCCGATCGCCTCGAGGAGCTGCGGGACCACGGCCGCGGAGTGGCCGGGCAGCTCGATGTCCGGGTCCAGGTTGCACAGCATCTGGTCCCGCATGATGTCCACGCGCACGACCGGGCCCCGCGGCGTGATGTCCCCGCCCCACAGCTCGGCCTCGCCCACCTTCGAGCCGATCACCAGCAGGGCGTCGGCGGAGCGCAGGAACTCGTGCGCGGTGGACAGGCGCAGGTCGGCGCCCAGCGAGAGGCGGTGCCGCTCGGGGATCGCACCCTTGCCGTTGGTCGTGGTGATGACCGGCGCCTCGAGCAGCTCGGCGAGCTCGAGCAGCCGCGCGCCGGCGGCCAGGGAGCCTCCGCCGGCCAGGACGACGGGCCGCTCGGCGTCCCGCAGCACCTCGGCGGCGCGGCGCACGTCGTCGACCGGCGCCGGCTGCGGGGCGCCGAGCCGGCGCGGGGCCACCTGCCGGTCGGTGTAGTCGAGCTCCGCCTCCAGCACGTCCAGCGGGATCTCGATGTGCACCGGCCGGGGGCGGGAGTGGGCGAAGTCCCGGAAGGCGTCGTGGACCATGGTCACGGCCTCGGCCCCGCTGGTGACCCGGCGGCTGCGGCCGACGATCGCGTCCACGGCCGCGGACGGGTTCTTCGTCTCGTGCAGCGAGCCGATGTCCCGGAAGTCGTGGCCCACCGGACGGCCGGGGGACAGGATGATCATCGGGCGGGACTCGGCGTAGGCCGTGGCCGCCCCGGACAGCGAGTTGAGCAGGCCCGGCCCGGACGTGGTGATGACGACGCCCGGCAGCCCGGAGACCTGGCTCCACCCGTCGGCGCCGTACGCGGCGCCCTGCTCGTGGCGGGTGGTGACCGCCCGGATGCCCAGCTCGCGCAGCGGGCGGTAGAACTCGAGCGAGTGGGTCCCGGGGATGCCGAAGACGGTGTCGACGCCGTAGCCCCGGAGCGTCTCCAGCACGGCACGGGCGGTGGTCCTGCGGGCGGTCATGAGCGGTCCTCCAAGGGGTGGGGCGGGCGGAGCGGGACGGGTGGGGCGGGGTGGGGCGGGCGGAGCGGGCCGCGCGGCGGGCGCCGGGGGTCAGCCCTCCTCGGCGGTCCGGTCCTTGATGTAGAGCAGGCGCTTGTTGACGAACTCGTCCATGCCCAGGGGTCCCAGCTCGCGGCCGTAGCCGGAGCGCTTGACCCCGCCGAAGGGCATCTCGGCGCCTTCGGCCTCGGCGGCGTTGACGGCGGCCATGCCCGCGTCCAGGCCCTCGGCGAGCCGGCGCGCCCGGTCCGGGTCCGTGCTGAAGACCGCCCCGCCCAGGCCGTAGGGGGTGTCGTTGGCCAGGGCGAGCGCCTCCGCGTCGTCGGCCACCCGGTAGACCACGGCCACGGGGCCGAAGAGCTCCTCGTGGTGGGCGGCCATGTCCGGGGTGATCCCGGTGAGCACGGTGGGCTCCAGGTACGCGCCCGGGCCCTCGAGCAGCCGCCCGCCGGCGTGCAGGGTGGCGCCGGCGTCCACGGCGGCCCGGATCTGACGGGCCAGTCCCTCGGCCGCGGCCCGGGAGGACAGGGGGGCGAAGGTCCCGGGGGCGGCCTCGGCCGGGTCGCCCGGGGTCAGCGCATCGGCCTGGCGGGTCAGCTCGGCCACGAACTCGTCGTAGAGGTCCGCCATGACGATCATCCGCTTGTTGGAGTTGCACGCCTGGCCCGTGTTGCCCATCCGGGTGGCGAAGGCCGTCCGGGCGGACTCGCGCACGTCGTCGGTGTCGAGCACGACGTAGGGGTCGGAGCCGCCGAGCTCGAGGACGACCTTCTTCAGGTTCCGCCCGGCGATCTCGGCGACCTTCGCCCCGGCCCGCTCGGAGCCGGTCAGGGACACCCCCTGGACCCGCGGGTCGGCGATGATGTCCGCGACCTGGTCGTGGCTCGCGAAGACGTTGGCGTAGGCGCCGGCCGGCACCCCGGCGTCGTCCATCAGCTGCTGGAGGGCCAGGGCCGCCCGGGGGCAGGACTCGGCGTGCTTGAGCAGGATCGTGTTGCCCAGCACCAGGTTGGGGGCGGCGAAGCGGGCCACCTGGTAGTAGGGGTAGTTCCACGGCATGATCCCGAGCAGCACCCCCACGGGGCGCTTCTGGACCACCGCCCGGCCGCCGCCGGAGGCCGTGATGGGCTGGTCCGCGGCCAGGGCCGGGCCCTGCTCGGCGAAGTACGCGAAGATCTCGGCGCAGAACGCGACCTCGTCCCGGGCCTCGGCGAGCGGCTTGCCCATCTCCTCGGTGATGACGGCGGCCAGCTCCTCGACCCGTTCGGCGAACAGCGTCCCGACGCGGGCCGCGACGGCCGCCCGCTCCTCGATCGGCAGGGTCCGCCAGGCGCGGAACGCGGCGTCGGCGCCGGCCAGGGCCTCCTGGACCTGGGCGTCGGTGGCGGTCGGGTGCTCCGCCAGGACCCGGCCGGTCGCCGGGTTGACGGACCGGTAGGAGGACGGGGCGGTGGATCGGGCGTCAGCGGTCATGGCGGGGTCTCCTCGGGAGTGATCGGATGTCGTCGTCGGCGTCGGCGTCGGCGTCGGCGGCGTCGGCGTCGGTGGCGTCGTGGTCCCGGGGCGGGGACCGGGCAGCGGCGGCGCGGGGCTCACGGCTGCATCGCCACCGCCCGCACCGGGGAGCCGTCCAGTCCGCGCAGCCGCAGCGGCAGGACGCTCACCAGCGGGTCCCGCCAGTCGACGGCGTGCAGGTTCGTCAGGTTCTCGACGATCGCCCCGCCCGCCCCGAGGACCGCCGCGTGCACCGGCAGCTCGGGCGGGCCGGACGCGCCGGCGTCCGGGGTGCGGTCCGGGTTGAGGGTGTCCGTGCCGAGCACGTGCACGCCCGCGGCCAGCAGGCGCTCGGCGATCTCCACGTCCAGCACCGGGTGCGCCAGGTAGCGCGGGGTGCCGAAGTGCCGGGACCAGTCGGTGCGGAACAGCACGATCGTGCCGGCCCGCACGTCCTCCAGCTGTGCGCGGACGTGCGCCCAGCGGATCACCTCGTGCTCCCGGAGCTCCGGCACGTGCACGATGCGCGCCGGTCCCACCAGGCGGGCGAGGTCGAGCTCGTCCACGGGCGAGCCGCCGTCCACGGTGTGCAGCGGGGCGTCCACGTGCGTGCCGCTGTGTGTGCCCAGGTGCAGCTCGGCCACTTGGAAGCCGTCCCGCGGGACGGACGCCGCGAGCCGGGAGTCCACGGCCGGGTCCCCCGGGAAGACCTGCATGCCGGCCTCCACGGGGTGGCTCAGGTCAACGAGGCGCATCGGCGGCCTCCTCCGGCCTGCCGGCCGCGCCGACAGTGCCGACAGTGCCGACCGTGCAGGGTCCGCCGGTCCGCTCGGGCGCGGCGGCCCCGTCCCGCGCCCCGGCCCCGTCCGTCCCGGTCCTCCCCGCCTCGGCGAGGTGTCGCTGGACCGGCCGGCCCGGCACGATCCGCTTCGCCGCCAGGGCCCAGAGCAGGTAGAGCGCCGCGGAGAGGGCGAACGTGGGAATGGTCGCGCCCACGGGGCTCGGCAGCACGTAGGTGAGCACCAGCGAGCAGACCGCGCCGACGGCCCACACCGCCACGGCGGCGGGGTTGACCCCGCCCCGGTACCAGTACCGGCCGCCGCGCCCGCGCAGGATGTCCGCCGCGTAGGCGCCGCGCTGGACCACGTAGTAGTCCACCAGCATGATCGCGAAGACGGGGATGAACAGCGAGCCGATCAGCACCAGGAACTCGGTGAACTGGTCCAGCAGGCCCAGCCGGGTGGACCCGAGGACCGACACGGCCCCCAGTACGAGCGCCGTGGGCAGGAACCGCAGCCTCCGCGAGGGCGTGAGGTTCACCACCGAGGAGACCATGCCGTAGACGACCATGGTGTTGGTGGCCATCACCGACAGGAAGACCACCACCGCCAGGGGCGCGCCGAAGGCGGCGACGAGCACCGTCGGGTCGAACCCGACCGCCTCCCCGCCGTCGAGCACCACGTAGGCGACGGCGGTGGCCCCGAGGCTCATGGCCGCGACCGTGGACAGGACGTACCCCGCACCGGAGCCGATCATGCCCGCGGACTGCCGGCGGGCGAGCCGGTTGAACTCCGCGGAGAGCACGGTCCAGGAGATGGCCGTGGCGATGACGACGTCGAGGACCGCGATGGGGGACCAGCCCGCCCCGGGGTCCACGGGCAGGGCGGCGAAGTCGGCCACGGGGTAGGACGTGAACGCCACCGTGAACACCCAGGCCATGATGCCCAGGATCACCACCGCCAGCCACGGCTCCACCCGGGCGATGCCCTCGTGGCCGAGGACGGCCAGCGCCACGACCAGTGCCTGGCAGAGCACCGAGAACAGCACCGGGTTCGAGTAGCCGGTCGCCTGCGCCACGAGGAAGTTCACGGTGACGCCGGCGAGCATCGCCTGCACCCAGCTCCAGCCCATGAGGATGACCACGTTCGCGGCCACCGGCAGGAAGGACCCGCGCAGGCCGAAGGAGCCCTTGGTCAGGGACATGGTGGCGAGACCGGTGCGGGTGCCCATGTTCCCCACGAGCACCAGCACCGCCCCGCCGATCAGCGTGCCCAGGACGATCATGGCCAGAGCCGTGGGCCAGGACACCCCGGGCACGAACAGCGTCCCCGTCAGCAGGGTGGTCACCACCAGGTTCGCCGCGAGCCAGATCATCCCGATCCGGCCCGCGCCCAGCGTGCCGCGCAGCGGGCCGTAGCCCTCGGAGTTCTCGTCCAGGTGGTCCGAGAGCCGGGACCAGGCGCTCACGGGCGGGCCTCCGCGCGGTCGGCGCCGGAGCCCGCGAGGCGCTCGTTCCACTGCCGCAGCACCCCGGCGTGCGTGGGGCGGGACAGCAGCGAGACCACCACGTAGACCAGTGCGGAGCTCGCCAGTCCCAGGTAGATGGGGGCGTTGGCCAGCACGCCGAAGACTGCCATGGACGCCACGGTCACCACGGACCCGACGAGCATGGACAGGGCCGCACCGAGGCTCGTGCCGCGCCGCCACAGGAGCCCGCCGAGGATGGCGACGAGCAGGCCGCCCACCAGGATGTCGTAGGCGATGGTCAGGGCGGTGACGGTGTCCGAGACGAAGATCGAGATCACCGTGATCACCACGCCGAAGACGAGCACGTAGATCTGGTCCCCGCGCAGCGCCTCGGCGGTGCCCTCCGGGGCGGGGGCCGCGTGCCGGGTGAGCAGGGACCTCAGGGTCGGCACGACGTCGACGCGGGCCACCGTGGCCGCGGCGATGAGCGCGCCCGAGGCCGTGGACATCATGGCGGCGACCCCGGCCGCGAGCACGATCCCGCCGAGCCCGGCCGGGACGTACTGCTGCGCCATCGTGGCGAACGCGTCGTCCGGGGAGGAGAGGTCCGGGGCCACGGCGGCGGCCGTCATCCCGATGACGGCCCCGGCCACGCCGTAGAGCGCCACGTAGGCCGCGGAGGCGAGCCCGCCCCAGCGGGCGACCTGCGGGGAGCGGGCGGTGAAGACGCGCTGCCAGATGTCCTGGCCGATCAGCATGCCGAAGCCGTAGACCACGAACTGGGTGACGATCGCCTGCGTGCCCATGCCGTCCCAGGTGAAGAACGTGGCGTCCAGCCGGTCCTCGAGCCCGGTCCAGCCGCCCGCCGCGGAGAGGGAGAACGGCAGCAGCACCAGGAAGATGCCGACCGTCATGAACACGAACTGCATCATGTCGGTGAGCGTGATCGACCACATCCCGCCGAGCACGGAGTAGGCCACGACCACCACGCCGCCGAGCAGGATCGCCCACGACCGGTCGAGCGGGAAGAGGACCGAGAAGATCGCGGCGTACGCGGAGGTGGAGGTCACCGAGAGCATCACGGTGTAGGCCAGCATCACGAACGAGGACGCCTTGGCCCCGCCGCGCTCGCCGTAGCGCAGCTGCAGCATCTGGGAGACGGTGAACACCTTGAGGGACTGGATGCGGCCGGCGAAGAACAGGCTCAGCGCGGCCAGGCCGGTGGCGATCGCCACCACCAGCCACATCCCGGAGATGCCGTAGGTGTAGCCGAGGCCCACCCCGCCCACGGTGGACGCGCCGCCGAGGACCACCGCGGCCATCGTCCCGGTGTAGAAGCCGGGGCCCAGGCGGCGGCCGGCCACCCGGTAGTCCTCGGCGTCGTGGGCCCGGCGGCTGGCCCAGAGCCCGACCGCCACCATGGCGACCAGGTACAGCACGATGATCAGCACGTTCATGGGTGTCGCTGCTTCCTCGGGGCGCGGGCGCCCACGGGGTCGATCGGGAGCCTCCCCGGAACGGGGTTGCTCTACAAGAAACAAAAGTTGTCCCACATAGTATGATGCAGATCATGTTTTGGGAACGGGTCCGGGTCGTGACGGGCGGGTAAAACCGTCCGGGAGGAGGCGTCGTCGTCGTGAAAGCACTGCCCATCGAGAGCTCCGGGCACACCGCCGCCGTGGGGTCGCGGCTGCGCAACCACCGGCGGCGCAGCCACATGACCATCGACCAGCTCGCCTCCGCCGCGGGCCTCACCAAGGGCTTCGTCAGCCGGGTGGAGCGAGACATCACCTCCCCGTCCGTGGACTCCCTGGTGCGGATGTGCCAGGTGCTGCGGATCGACGTGGGCGCGCTCTTCGCCGGGCCCGCCGACGTGGAGCTGGTCCGGCTCGAGGACGCCCCGCACATCGACCTCGGCGGCGAGGGCATCGAGGAGCAGCTCGTCACGCCGTCGGCCCAGCGCCAGGTCCAGGTCATCCGGGCCCGCGTGGCCGCCGGAGGCCGGGGCGAGGACGCGATGTACAGCATGGACTGCGAGACCGAGGTGCTGCACCTGATCAGCGGCCGGTTCCGGCTGCACGTCCCGGACCGCACCTTCGACCTGGCGGCCGGGGACACCGTCACCTTCCCCGGCTCCGAACCGCACACCTGGGAGAACCCCGGCACCGAGGACGCCGTGCTGCTGTGGATCCTCGGCTCGTGAGCCCCCCGCCCGGCCCGTCCGCCGCCCCCGCCGGCACCCCCGTCAGCACCCCCGTCAGCACCCCCGTCAGCATCCACCGAGAGGACCGCACACCATGAACCCCGAGCGCATCACCGGCACCACCCCGGACGGCACCCCCGTCGTCGGACCCGTCAACGCCGCCCTGACCCCGCGCTGGGCCGGCCTGGGCACGTTCGCCCGCCTGCCGCGCACGGACGAGGTCGAGCACACGGACATCGCGGTGGTGGGCGTGCCGTTCGACGCCGGCGTCTCCTACCGGCCCGGCGCCCGGTTCGGGGCCAACCACGTCCGGGAGTCCTCGCGCCTGCTGCGCCCCTACAACCCCGCGCAGAACGTCTCGCCGTTCGCCGGGGCGCAGGTCGCCGACGCCGGGGACATCGTGGCCAACCCCTTCGACATCCCCGAGGCGATCGCCTCCATCGAGGCCCAGGCCAAGGAGCTCATGGGCGAGGACACCCGGCTCGTGGCGATCGGCGGCGACCACACCATCGCCCTGCCGCTGCTGCGCGCCGCCCACGCGCGCCACGGCGAGGTCGCGCTGCTGCACTTCGACGCCCACCTGGACACCTGGGACACCTACTTCGGTGCCGAGTACACCCACGGCACCCCCTTCCGCCGGGCGTTCGAGGAGGGCCTGCTCGACACGGACGCCGTGTGCCACGTCGGCACCCGCGGGCCGCTCTACGGCACCGAGGACCTCGACGACGACGCCCGCTTCGGCTTCGGCATCGTCTCCTCCGCCGACGTCATGCGGCTGGGGGTGGACGCCGTCGTCGCGCACCTGCGCGAGCGCGTCGGCGACCGCCCGCTCTACGTCTCGCTGGACATCGACGTGCTGGACCCGGCCCACGCCCCCGGCACCGGGACCCCTGAGGCCGGCGGCATGACCAGCCGGGAGGTGCTCGAGATCCTGCGCGGGCTGCGCGGGACGAACGTGGTCGGCTGCGACGTCGTCGAGGTCGCCCCGGCCTACGACCACGCCGAGATCACCGGGGTGGCGGCCGCCCACGTGGCCTACGAGCTCATCAGCCTCCTCGCGCTGGGACCCGGCGCGGCGCCGGGCGGACCCGCCTACGGGCTGGCCGGGCACGTCTACGGGGACGCCGTCCCGGCGCAGGGCTCGGTGCAGGCCCCGGCGGGGGAGGACCGGTGACCGGGGGCGCGGCCGTGACCCCCCGGCCCGACCACACCTCGCTGTTCGCCCACCGCTCCGAGGAGTTCCGCCCCTCCCCGGTCCGGGCCGTGTTCGAGATCGCGATGCGCCCCGGGATCATCTCCCTGGCCGGCGGCAATCCGGACATGAGCGTGCTCCCGCACGACGTGGTGGCCGCGATGTCGGCGCGGATCCTCGCCGAGCGCGGCCCCGAGGTGCTCCAGTACGGCTCCGGGGCCGGGATCGGGCGCCTGCCGGGGCTGGTCGTGGAGCTCATGCGCCTGCAGGGCGCGGAGACCACGCCCGACACGATCCAGATCACCGCCGGGTCCCAGGCGGGTCTCGACCTCGTGACCAAGCTGTTCTGCGACCCGGGGGACGTGGTCGTGGCCGAGGGCCCCACCTACGTGGGGGCCCTCGGCGTGTTCGGCAGCTACGAGGTCGAGGTCGCCCACGTGGACGTCGACGACGACGGACTGGACCCCGAGGCGGTCGCCGGGCGGATCGACGGGCTGCGGGCCGCCGGCCGGAGCGTGAAGTTCGTCTACACCATCCCGAACTTCCACAACCCCACCGGGGTGACCCTCACCGAGGAGCGGCGCCGCCGGCTCGTGGAGGTCTGCGCCGAGCGCGGGGTGCTCATCCTCGAGGACGACCCGTACGCGCTGCTCGGCTTCGACCGCGCCCACCGGCTCCCGTCCCTGTACTCGCTGGACCCGGGCACCGTGATCCACCTGGGCAGCTTCTCCAAGATCTTCTCGCCCGGGCTGCGGGTCGGCTGGATCGCGGCGGCGCCGGCGGTGCGGGCCCGGCTGCAGATCGCGGCCGAGGCCGTGACCATCCACCCGTCCGTGCTCGGCCAGGAGCTCGCCGCCGAGTACGTGGCCAGCGAGCACTGGCGGCCCGCCCTCGACCGCGCGGTGGACCTGTACCGCGCGCGCTGCGCCGCCATGATGACCGCCCTCGAGCGGTTCATGCCCGAGGGGGTGCGCTGGACGCGTCCCGCCGGCGGCTTCTTCACGTGGCTGGACCTGGACCCGGCCCTCGACCACGGGGACCTCCTGGGCCGGGCCATCGGGCACGGCGTGGTGCTGGTGCCCGGCGGCGCCTGCTACGCGGACGGGCGCGCCTCCACGAGCCTGCGCCTCGCCTACTCCGCGGCCTCGCCGGAGGACATCACCGAAGGGGTCCGGCGGGTGGGGGAGATGCTGCGCGACTGACCTGCGGCGCCGCCCCGGAGCTGGTGCGGTGTCCCCGGGAGGGGCGATACTGACCACATGAGCGAGGAGCGGGCCGGGGGACTGTGGTCCCGCGCCCGGGGGAGCGGGCCGGAGTTCGTCCTGCTGCACCCCGGGGGCACGGACTCCCGGGCCCTGGACCCGCTGGTCGCGGAACTGGCCGGCCGGTACCGGGTGATCACCCCCGATCAGCGCGCGCACGGCCGCACCCCCGACCGGGAGGGCCCGCTCTCCTACGCGGCGATGGCCGAGGACACGATCGCCTTCCTCGAGGATCAGGCCGGTGCCCCGGTGCACCTGCTGGGGTACAGCGACGGCGCCGTCGTCGCCCTGACCGTGGCGCTGCGCCGTCCCGACCTGGTCCGGGACCTGGTGCTCGCGGCGGGGGTGCACCACCGCGACGGGTGGGAGCCCGGCGTCCTGGCGGGCGAGGCGGAGGTGCCGGCCTTCATGGTCGACGCCTACGCGGAGGTCTCCCCCGACGGGCGCGAGCACTACGGCGAGGTCGCGGCCAAGCTGCGGCGGATGCACGAGGAGGGGCCGGTCTTCACGGACCCGGACCTGGCGGGCCTCGACCTCCCCGTCCTGGTGCTCGTCGGCGACGACGACGAGGTGCGGCTCGAGCACGCCGTGGCCGCGTACCGCGCCCTGCCCCGCGGGGAGCTGGCCGTGGTCCCGCACGCCTCCCACGGCGTGCTGGTCGAGAAGCCGCAGCTGTGCGCGCGCCTGATCACCGACTTCCACGCCGCCGACAAGCCGGCCACCTTCGCCCCGAGACGGCGCCGGCCGGGATCCTGACGGAACGGGCCCGACGGGGGCGTCGCCATCGGGCGGACGGCCCCGACGGAGCACCGGCACCTCCGTGGCGGACGCCGGATCCGGTCCCGTTCGTGACGATCCCGGTCCGCCGAGTGGACCGCAGACTGAGGGTAGCCTAACCTCTCCTCCGGGGGATTCCCCGATCATTCACATGTCCTCGGCGGGCGCTCTGTCCAGGGACGTCGACCTGAGGTGGTTCTGTGCGCGCAGTTTTCCGGGTAACGGCATCAACGGGTGCCGTCGCCGTTCTCACGTTGTCGGGATGCGGCTTCAGCGGTGGGGACGGAGGGAGCGAGCAGGCGGCGGATACCGGCCAGCGGATCGTGGTGGACAACTTCCGTGCACCGGTGGCCGACTGGGCCCTCGAGAGCGACGCCGCCTACATCCTGTCCCTGTCCGGGTGCCTGGAGACCCTGACCCGCTACGACGAGACCCAGGGGGAGATCGTCCCGGCCCTGGCCACGGAGTGGGACCAGGTCTCCCCCACGGAGTGGGACTTCACCCTGCGGGACGGCGTGCAGTTCCAGGACGGCACCCAGCTCACCGCCGAAGCGGTGGTGACCTCGCTGCAGGACGTCCTGGACGCGGAGGTCCCGGCCCGGGCCTTCAGCCCGGCCGTCGTCAGCGGCGTCGAGGCCGTCGACGAGCGCACGGTGCGGGTCACCACTCCGGAGGAGAGCCCCCTGGTTCCCTACCGGCTGGCCAGTGTCAACACCGGCGTGCTGGCCCCCGCCGCCTTCGAGGGCGGGACGGTGGACCCGTTCGGGCACTGCACCGGGCCGTTCACCCCGGTCTCGGAGCAGCCCAAGCAGTCACTGACCCTGGACCGGAACGAGGACTACTGGGGCGGACCGGTGCAGCTCGCCGGGGCCGAGGTCCGGTTCATCACGGACGGGGCGACGCGGGCGACGCAGGTGCAGACCGGCGAGGCCGACGTCTCCCTGTCCATCCCCGTCGCCAACCTGTCCGCACTGGAGGCCGATCCCGGCGTCGAGGTCCTCAAGGCCGAGTCCCCGCGGACCGCGACGCTGTACATGAACAACGGCAGGGCGCCGTTCGACGACGTCGACTTCCGCAGGGCCGTCCGCTCCGCACTGGATCTGGACGCCCTGGCCGGCAGCGTCTACGAGGGCGCGGCCCTGCCGAGCACCGGGCCCTTCGCCTCGTCCGAGCCCTGGGCGGGCGAGGAGGCCGAGACGCCGCAGCAGGACGTGGCGGCGGCGAAGGAGCTCCTGGCCAGCGCCGGCTACACCGCCGAGCGCCCGCTGGAGATCATCGCGATCGTGGAGCGGGCGGAGTTCGCCGACGTGGCCACCGTCATCCAGGAGAACCTGGAGAGCGTCGGCGTCCCCGTCACCATCACGACCAAGGAGTACGCCGCGGTGGAGCCGGACCTGCTGTCCGGGGACTACGACATGGTGCTCAGCCAGCGCAACCGCCTGATCGACATCGCCGACCCTATCGGGTTCCTCACCGCCGACTACACGTGCGAGGGCAGCTACAACCTCAGCCACTTCTGCGACGAGGACTACGACGCGCTCATCGCCCGGGCCGCCGGGACCGCCGACGCCGAGCAGCGCTACGAGCTCTACGCCCAGGCAGGACAGATCCTCGAGGACGAAGCCGTGAACGTCTGGCTCGTCAACGAGCAGGCCATCGACGCGGTCCGCACCGACCTGCAGAACTACGTCCAGGACCCGCTGTCCCGGTACGTGCTGCGCGCGGAGACGACGAAGTCCGGCTCGTGAGCACGACCGGCAGCCGCGGAGCCCCGCGAGCGCGGGGGCGTCGATGACGGCGTTCCTCGCCAGGAGGACGGCGACCCTGGGGATCACCGTCCTACTGGCGTCCTTCGTGGTCTTCCTCATCCCCTACGTCACCCCGGGGGACCCGGTGCGCAAGATCATCCGCTCGCGGGTGGCGGGGGAGGTGGTCGACGACGCCGCCGCCCAGGGGCTGGCGCTCGAGCTGGGACTCCAGGATCCTCTCGCCGTGCAGTACCTGCGCTGGCTCGGCCGGCTCGCCCGGGGTGACCTGGGCCTGTCCTACGCCAGCCGGACACCGGTGATCGAGCAGGTGCTGCCCGCCCTGTGGATCACCCTGAGCCTGGTGGTCGTGACCCTCGGGGTGGCGGCCGCGGTGTCCGTGGTGCTGGGGACCGTCGCCGCCCTGCAGGAGGGGCGCCCGGCCGACCGGGTGATCACCACGGTCACCCAGGCCTTCATCGCGATGCCGGAGTACTGGCTGGCCCCGATGCTCGTGCTGGTCTTCGCGCTGCAGCTGTCCGTGCTGCCCTCCGCCGGGTGGGAGGGCCCCGCGTCCGCGGTCCTGCCGGTGGCGGTCCTGGCCCTGCGCCCCATCAGCTACTTCACCTCGGCGGTGCGCGAGGGGATGCTCGAGGCGCTGGGCGCCGAGCACGTCGCGGCCGCCCGGGCCCGGGGGCTCAGCCACGCGCAGGCTGTGCGGAGCCACGTGCTCCCCAACGGCCTGCTGCCCCTCACCACGCTGGTGGCCGTGTGGTTCGCCGGTCTGCTGGGCGGGTCCGTCATCGTGGAGGTCGTCTTCGCGATCCCGGGCATGGGGAGGCTGCTGTTCGACGCCGTCCGCAACAGCGACATCCCCCTCGCCCAGGGCGGCGTGGTGGTGGTCGTGGGACTGGCGGTCGTCCTGACGACCGCGGCGGACCTGGTGCACGGCATCCTCAACCCCCGGATCAGGGGGCGTCATGCGTGACCGGCCCGTCCTGGTCTGGGTGGCGGCGGCGCTCCTGGCCCTGATCGTGCTGTCCGTGGTGTTCTCGCCCTGGATCGCACCGTACCCGCCGGCAGCCCAGGACCTCACGGCACGGCTCGCCCCGCCCGGCCCGGCGCACTGGCTGGGGACGGACCACCTGGGCCGGGACACCCTGAGCCGGCTGCTCGACGGCGGCCGGTTCTCCCTGGTGACCGCCGCCGTGGCCACCGTGCTGACCGCTGTGATCGGCACGGGGATCGGGGTGCTGAGCGCCCGCCGCCGGGGGTGGGTGGACGAGCTGCTCACCCGGACCAACGACGTCCTGCTGGCGCTGCCGGAGATGGTGGTGGCCCTGTTCCTGGTCGCCGTGCTGGGACCCGGCCCCCTGTCCCTGCTCCTGGCCCTGACCGTGACCGGCTGGACGCCCTTCGCGCGGCTGGCCCGGGCACTGGCCTACGACGTCTCGGCCCGGGGCTTCGTCGAGGCCGCGCGTGTCCTGGGGTGCTCGCCGTCCTTCATCGTCCTCCGGCACATCCTGCCGCACCTGTCCGGACCCCTCCTCGGACAGGCCGCGCTGCGGTTCGGCCAGTTCCTGATCACCGTCGGCGCCCTGTCCTACCTGGGGCTGGGGGTGCAGCCGCCGCAGTCGGACTGGGGGGCGATGCTGGCCGCGGCCCAGCCGTACGCCGTCCGGGCGCCGGTGACGATCCTCGCCCCGGGTCTGGTGGTCTTCACCGTTGCGCTGTGCGTGACCCTGATCGGCCAACGGCTGGCGCACATGAGCAGCACCCGCATGCTGCTGCCGGCATCGTCGCGGACGGAACGCGATGTCTGAGCGCCTGGTCGTCGAGGGACTGCACCTCAGCCACCGGCCGGGCGCGGACGGCGCCGGTGGCCGCCCCCTCCTGTCCGGCGTCGACCTCACCGTGGCTCCGGGGGAGTTCGTGGCGCTGGTGGGCGCCTCCGGGTCGGGCAAGACCCTGACGGCCATGTCCGTCCTGGGCCTGCTGCCCCCGCAGGTGCACCGGGACGCCGGGACGATCCGGCTGGGTGACACCGACCTCGCCCGGGCCGGCGAAGCGGAGCTGAACCGTGTGCGCGGCGGCCGGATCGGCATGCTCTACCAGCAGCCCCAGCGCATGTTCAACCCCCGCCGGACCGTCGGCGAGCACCTGCGGGAACCGCTGGGACTCCATGCCGGCCTCCGCGGCACGCAGGCTCGTGCACGGACGCTGGAACTGCTGGCCGAGGTGGGGTTCGAGGACCCCCGGTGGTGCGCCCGGGCACGTCCCCACCAGCTCTCCGGCGGCATGGCCCAACGGGCCATGGTGGCCCTGGCCCTGGCCGGCCGCCCCGGACTGCTGCTGGCCGACGAGCCGACGTCGGCCCTGGACACGGTGCTCGAGCGGCAGATCCTGGAGCTGATCGACCGCGAACGGCGCGACCGAGGGCTGGGGGTCCTCTACATCACCCACAACCTGGCCACCGTGTCCGCCTACGCCGATCGGGTCGTGGTGCTGGACGCCGGGCGCGTGCAGGAGTCCGGGCCGGCCGGCACCGTGCTCAACGATCCGCGCAGCACGTGCACGAAGGCCCTCCTGGAGGCATCTGCCCTCACCCCCACCGGGACTCCGCCCGCCACCGGCGGGGCGCGCCCCCTCGTGGTGCTGGACGAGCTCACCAAGCGCTTCGGACCGAAGCGGCGGGAGGCCCGTCCCGCGGTGGACCGGGTGTCCCTCGACCTGCGGGAGGGCGAGATCCTCGGGGTGCTGGGGCAGTCGGGCTCCGGGAAGAGCACGCTCGCCCGGTTGGTCGTCGGACTCGAGGCACCGGACGGCGGACGGGTCACCAGCACCCCGGGCGCCGGCCGCGCCGGCTCCGGCGCGGCGGCCTCGCACGTGCAGCTCGTCTTCCAGGACCCGCACGACTCCTTCGATCCCCGCATGCCGTTGGGCACCAGCCTGGAGGCCCCCCTCCTGCGGCACCGGAACGGCACGCCCGAGCAACGGCGTGCGAGCATCCACGAGGTGGTGCGGGAGGTGGGACTGGAGCCGGAGCTGCTGGACAGGCGTCCCGGCCAGTGCTCCGGAGGCCAGCTGCAGCGGCTCACCATCGCCAGAGCCCTGCTGCTGGAACCGTCGGTGCTCATCTGCGACGAGGCCACCTCGGCCCTGGACGCGGTGACCCAGCGCACCGTCCTGGACCTGCTGCTGCGCCTGCACCGGGACCGGCGCCTGTCCCTGGTGATGATCTCCCACGACCTGAGCGTCGTCCGCTACATGAGCCACCGGGTCGCGGTGCTCTTCCGGGGCCGCCTGGTCGAGCTCGCGGAGACCTCCGAGCTCTTCGCCCGGCCGCGCCACGAGCACAGCAGGCAGCTGGTGGCGGCGGCACTGCCCCAGGTGTGCGCGATCCTGGACACCCACCGCCTGTCCGAGGAGCACCTCGATGTCCTTCCGTGACCACCGGGTCGAGACGCGCACCCTGCTGGGCGCCCAGCTGGTGTTCAACCTCGGCTTCTACGCCGTGGTGCCCTTCCTGGCCGGAGCCATGGGCACCGAGTACGGCCTGGGCGCCGCGGCCATCGGACTGGTGCTGGGGGCCCGGACCTTCAGCCAGCAGGGCATGTTCCTGCTCGGCGGCATGCTGGCCGACCGGTGGGGTGCCCGCCGGGCCGTCCTCACCGGCTGCCTGGTGCGCATCGCCGGCTACGCCACGCTGGCGGCGGCGTCCGACTTCGCCCTGTTCCTCCTGGGCGCGGTGCTCACCGGTGCCGGGGGCGCCCTGTTCTCACCCGCCCTGGAGTCCCGGCTCTCCCACGCCGACCAGCCGGCGGGGACGGAGGGCCCGGGCCGCCGGACCGGCCGCCGGCGGTCGGTGTTCGTGTGGCTGGCGATCACCGGAGAGATCGGCGCCGTCCTGGGCCCGGTGCTGGGATCGTTCCTCCTGGGCTGGGGATTCGACGCGGCCCTGTTCCTGGGGATCGGGGTGTTCACCGCGGTGACGGTCCTGCTCTGGTACCTGCTCCCGGCCGAACCGGCCCACCCTCAACCGGACCGAGCGGCCGGGACGCCCACCGCGGCGCCCTCCGCGGCCGGCCCCCGGTGGGCCTGCCTGCGGGACCGGCGCTTCGTGACGTTCTGCGCACTGGCCGGGGTGAAGATGCTGGCCTACCACCAGCTCTACTTCGCCGTGCCCGTCGAGCTGGGACGGCGAGGCCTCGACGGTGCCTGGCTCGGCGCGCTGTTCCTGCTCGCCTCGGTCCTGACCCTGCTGCTGCAGCTGCCGGTCTCCGCCGCCGGTCTGCGCATGGGCCCCGGCGCCGCCCTGGCGGTCGGTTTCGTGCTCGAAGCCGGCGCGTTCGCCCTGGTCGCCGCGACCTCGATGCACCCCGGGACCGCCACCGGCTCGATGGCGCCGCTGATGGGCGCCGTCGCCGTCCTGATCCTGGGCCACATGCTCCTGACCCCCACGATCCTGTCCCTGATCCCGTCGTTCGTCCCGGCGCACGGACCCACCTCGGGGCGGGGCGCCTACTACGGGCTGGCCGCCACCTGCGGCGGCATCACCGTGCTGGCCGGCAACGCCGTGCTCGGGCAGCTGCTCGATCTCACCGACCGGCACCACTGGTGGCCCGGCACCCCCTGGGCGCCTCTGGTCGTGCTCGCGCTCCTGGCCGCCGCGGGCCTGCCGACCGTGCTCCGCGGCCACCGCACCGCCCGGCCCGCCGACGCGCCCTCCACCACGGCACCGGCTCGACGAACCCGCTGACGACCGGCGGCCGCGGGGCCTGCTCCTCGGCAGGGGACGGGGCTCCGCAACGGCGGCGGGAACCTCGCGCACCGGCGCCCCACTGGTTCCGTCCGGTCGTCGGCCTGCCGATGGCTAAGCTCGGGGGACGACGTCGAGCTGCTCCGCGGGGCAGCCTCCGAGGCCGCGGCGCCACGTGCCGTGCGCTCGGGGGAGGAGGCCATGTGCAGTCACTGACCGTAGGGGTTCTCGCTGATCCGGGGTTGCCGGAGAAGGTGGCCCGCCGGGTGGCCGAGGACCTGCCGCGGGCGCTCGCGGAACGCTCCGGCCGGGAACGCTCCGGCCCGGAGATCTCCTGGACGGTGGAGGTCAGCCGCGAGACCCTGCCCCTGACGGCCGAGGGGAACATCCCGCTGCTGGACAAGGCCGGCCGGCTGCGCGAGGAGCACGGGTGGGACTTCGTGGTGTACCTGACGGACCTGCCGCGCGTCCACGACGGGGAACCGCTGCTCTGCGAGGTCGGCGCGGCCGACGCCGCGGCGCTGGTCTCGCTGCCGGGCCTGGGCGCTGACCACTTCTCCCGCAAGGCCTGCCGGCTGCTGGCCGCCCTGGTCGGCGCGATCCGGGACGGCGCCGAGGACGCCCCTTCGCCGTCCGCGGTGCACGGGGCCCTGGGACGGGCGGCGGCGCGCAAGGTCTCCTCCGGGGAGGCGGGAGGCGCGGCCTACGTCGTGCTTCCCGGGCGGATGAACCGGCTGCGGCTGCTGATCGGCATGATCCTGAGCAACCAGCCCGGGCGCCTGCTGCCGGCCCTGGCCAGCTGCGTGGCGGCCGCGGCCGCCACCGGCGCCTTCGGCATCTTCTACGCCTCCATCTGGAACATGTCCGACGTCCTGTCCCCGCTCCGGCTGGCCACGATCAGCGTGGTGGTCACCGCCGCGCTCAGCGGCTGGCTCATCCTCCACAACGGCCTGTGGAACCGTTCCGCGGACGACGGCGAACCCTGGCGGTCCCGGTCGGACAACGCCTCCACCGTCATCACCGTGTGGCTGAGCGTGGCCCTGATGTACGTACTCCTGTGGGCGATGCTGCTCCTCGTGGGCCTGGCGGTGATCGAGGCCGGCTACCTCGAGTCCCAGCTGGGCCATCCCGTCGATCTCCTCGACTACCTGCACCTGTCCTGGCTCGCCGCGTCGCTGGGCACCCTGGCCGGCGCCCTGGGCTCGAACTTCGACAGCGACGAGGCCATCCGCGAGGCCACCTACAGCCGCCGGGAGCACCAGCGCCGCCGACTCGCCGACACCTACGACGACTGACCCGGCGCGGCCGGGTCACCCCCCCCGCAACCAGCGGGCTCAGGCCAGCAGGGCCTCGGCCGCGCGGCGCCCGGAGCGCAGGGCGCCCTGGGTCGAGCCGTCGGTGCGGTGGTCGCCGCACACGTACAGGCCGTCGCCGAGGGCGGCGGGCCGGTCGGCCACGAGCCCGGGCGGCTGCTCCGGCAGCGCCCGGCGCACCTCGTGCACGGTCAGCAGGTCCCAGGCGGCGGCGTCGGCGGACCAGATCGTGCCCAGCTGCCGGCGGACGTCGGCCTCGGCGGGGAGCTCGGCGCCCCGCGGCAGGAGGGCGGTCGCCTGGATCAGCGCCCGGCCGTCCGGGGCGTAGCTGGGGGCGGCGTTGCTGACCACGGCCGTGTCGACGAGCGGGCCGGTCGACTCGCCCGGCAGGACCAGGCACCCGAGGTCGGAGGGCGCGGCGTCCGCCGCGAACCACCAGGTCGCCTCGCCCTTCATGGGGGTGTCCGGCAGGTCCAGGAGCCGGGCGGCGGCCGGGCCCTCGGTGGCCACGACCACGGAGGACGCCCGCCAGGCGGCGTCCCCGGCGCCCACGGTCCACCCGTTCCCGGTGCGCTCCACCGCGTCCACGCGGGCACCGAGGACGGCCGGGGACCGGAGCCCGTCGTGGATCCAGGCCGGGAGCGCGCCCATGCCCCCGGAGGGCAGGCCGGGGGTGCCGAGCAGGAACCAGCCGACGAGCTCGCGCACGAAGGCGGCCGAGGTGCGGCCCTCGTCCTCGAGGATCACGCCGGCCAGGAACGGCTCGAGCACCAGGTCCCGCAGCGGTCCCCGCACCCCGGCGGCGTCGAGGGACTCGTGCCAGGGCAGGTCCCGCCGCTCCCGGCGCCGTGCGCGGAGGTCCAGGCCCGGGGCGAGCCAGGCCGCCAGGGCGGGCAGCCGGCGCAGCTCCACGAGCGGGCTGCGCAGCGTCCCCGGCAGCCGGGAGGGGACGCGGCGGGGGTCGGCGAGGACGTCGATGCCGTCGCCGCGGCGGACCCCGGCGGCGGCGTCGAACTTCTGGATCCCCAGGGCCGCGACGTCCACGCTGCGCCGCAGCTCGGTGTAAGCGGGGTTGAGCACCTGGAACCCGCGGTCGCAGCGGAAGCCGTCGACCGTGTCGGTGCGGATCCGGCCCCCGACGCCGTCGGAGGCCTCCAGCACCACCACGTCCAGTCCGTGCCGTTCGAGCAGGTGGGCGCACTGCAGACCGGCGAGCCCGGCGCCGACGACGACGACGTCGTGGTCCACGGGAACCTCCTAGCGGATCGGGACGGCCGCGGCGGGATCGAGCTCCGCGGCCGGTGCCGCGGCCCGGGCGGGGATCGTGAACAGCGCCGACTCTACGGTCAGGCCCGGCCCGAACGCCAGGGCGCAGACGGTGCGGGTCTCGTCCGCGGGGGCCGCGTCGATCACCTGGCGCAGGACGTGCAGGACGGTCACGCTGCTCATGTTGCCGCGCGTGGCGAGCACGTCGCGGGACTCCCGCAGCGCCTCGGGCGGCAGCCCCAGGGTGTCCTCGAGCTTGTCGAGGATGCCGCGGCCGCCGGGGTGGAGGGCCCAGTCGGTGATGCGGTCCCGGTCGACGGGCCCCTCCGGCCCGTCCAGCAGCGCGGCGAGGGCGGTGTGGATGTTGGCCTCGAGGACCTGGGGCACCGCGGCGCCGAGGATCATCTCGAACCCGGCGTCGCCGATGGTCCAGGCCATGGCGTCCTCCCCGTCCGGGATCACGAGGGTGCGGAACCGGTCGAGCTCGAGCAGCGGGGTGACGCCCTCGGGGGCCCGCGCGCTGACCACGGCCGCCGCGGCGCCGTCGGCGAAGAGCGCGGCCCCCCGGATGGCGTCCGGGTCCCGGGCCGGGCGCAGGTGCAGCGTGCACAGCTCCACGGCCACGAGCAGGACGACGGCGTCCGGGTCCGCCGTGGCGATGGCCGCGGCCTGGCGCAGCCCGATCAGCCCGCCGTGGCAGCCCATGAAGCCGATGTGCGCACGGCGGACGGCCGGGTCGAGGCCGAGGTCCCGGACCAGCTGGTAGTCGGGGCCCGGGGCGAAGAAGCCGGTGCAGGAGACGGTCACCACGTCGGTGACGGTCGCGGGGTCGAGCCCGGGGCAGCGGGCGAGGGCGTCCCGCGCGGCCTCGGCGAAGAGCGCGGGGGCCTGCTCCACGTAGGTCCGGTTCCGGACGCCGGTGAGGGGGGTCAGGAACCGGCCGTCCTCCGTGATGTACGGGGATCCGGCGCGGGCGCCGTCCTCGACCAGCTCGGACAGCACCGTGTGCCGGCGCCGAACCCCGGAGGCGCCGAACACCGTGCGCAGCAGCCGGGCGTTGAGCCGGTCGGTGCCGGGCTGGGCCTGGTAGAGGTCCTGGGCGTCGGTCTGCTCGAGCACGTGCGGCGGGAGGGCCGTGCCGAGGGACAGGAGTGCGGGCGTCATCCCGTCCAGTATCCGTCCTCGGGCCGACAGGTGCCACGGAGGGCGCGCGGGGGCCGGGCGGACCCGCGGCCGGCGGGTCCGCCCGGGGCCGCCTCAGACAGTGCGGGTCGCGGCGTCGAAGCCAAGGCGCGGCAGCCGGTCGTGGCGCGGGGCGGCGGGGGCGCCGATGTTCACGACCATCAGCGCGCGCAGGCTCGTCCCCGCGTGGAACTCGGCGTCCACCCCGGGGGCGTCGAAACCGCCCATGGGGCCCGCGGCGAGACCGACGGCGCGCACGGCCAGCACGAAGTACCCGGCCTGCAGGTGGGCGTTGTCCCGGCCCATCTGCGCGCGCAGCTCCTCGTTGCCCGCGAACATCTCCTGGTTGCCGGCGGCGGGCGGGAAGACGACGGGCAGGTGCTCGTGCCAGTCCACGTCGTAGCTGAGCACCGCGATAGCGGGCGCGGCGGCGGTCTTCGCCCGGTTGCCCTCGGCCATGTGGGGGAGCAGACGCTCCCGGGCCTCCGCGGAGCGGATCCACGTCACGCGCAGCGGCTGGATGTTCATGGCCGTGGGGCCCATCTTGGCGAGCTCGAAGGCCGCCCGGAGCTGCTCGTCGGCCACGGGCTCGTCGAGGAAATCCGAGGCCGTGCGGGCCTCGCGGAAGAGGAGGTCGGCGGAGAGGGCGTCGAGGGTGAGCTGGTCCTGCAGGGTCTCAGGGGCCACGGGGTGTCCTTTCGGAGGCACGGTCATCTTGATGTACACGTCAACAAAGAGCGGGGCGGGTCTATGCCGGGGACGTCGTGTGCCGTCCGTCACGTCGCGGCGCCTCCCGCTGGGTACCCTGGCCCCATGCCCCTCCGTCTCCCGCAGCTCCTGTCCGGATCGGACCGCCGCGCGGCCCGCTCCGGCGCCGAGGCGGCACGCGCCCTCCGCCTGGGCGCGGCCCTGTGCGGGACGGGCGTGCTCCACCTCGTCCGGCCCGCGCTCTTCGACGGGCTGATCCCGCGGTCCCTGCCGGGCCCGCCCCGCGCCTGGACGCTGGGCTCCGGGGCGGCGGAGATCGGCGTCGGGTCGCTGCTGCTCCGTCCCGGCACCCGCCGCGCCGGCGGCTGGGCCGCGGCCGCCCTGTTCGTGGGCGTGTGGCCCGGCAACGTCACCATGGCCTGGCGGGCCCGCCGCGGCTCCCCGGCGCGGCGGGCCGTGACGCTCGTGCGGCTCCCCCTGCAGGTCCCCCTGATCGCCGGAGCCCTGCGCATCGCCCGGGCGGGCTGAGCGCCCGCCGCCCGGCCCGGGGCGACCTCCGGACCCCGGTCCGCGGGGTTCGCATTCGGTCACACACGCACACCCTCCCTACGCTGGGCAGAGCACAGGAGTGGGGGCTCCGTTTCCGCAGGGGGATCGCTCTCGCTCCAGTTCATCGGGGGGTGGGCCGTGCGCACCATGCCGCCTCCCGTCCCGACGGCCGGAGGAATCCTTGACCACCACCCGCAGCACCACCGCTTCCCTCGCGCTCGCGGCCGCCCTCGCCCTCGTCCCGCTGGGCTCCGCCGCGGCGGAGCCCGGGGCCGCCGCGACCGCGGGCCAGGCCGTCCAGCCGGTCCCGGCGACCACCGGAACCGCTCCCGGTGCCGACTCGGCAACGGCGGCGGCGACCGACCGCGTCGTCGTGAAGTTCCGGGACGGCACCGCCCCCGAGGACTCCCGCGACGTCGTGTACGCGCAGGCCGCCGGCCGGTCCGGGGGCGCCAGGCTCGTGGAGACCACGGCCACCGCGGACGGCGCCCAGGTGGTGCGGACCGACGGGATGCTGGCCGGCGCCGAGCTCGAGGCGCTGACCACCGCCCTGGAGCAGGACCCCGCCGTGGAGTACGCGGAGCCGGACCTCCTGGCGACCACCACCGCCGTGCCGAACGACCCGTCCTACGCCGCGCTGCAGTGGAGCCTGTGGGACGACCCGGCCGGACTGGGCATGCCCCTCGCGTGGGACCGGGCCACCGGCGCCGGGCAGACCATCGCCGTCGTGGACACCGGCATCACCGCCCACCCCGACCTGGACGCCAACGTCCTGCCCGGCTACGACTTCGTCTCCACGGCCCAGAACGGCCGGGACGGCGACGGGTGGGACGCCGACCCGACGGACATGGGCGACTACCCCGACGCCGTGCTGTGCCCCAACAGCCCCATGCCCCCGAGCTCCACCTGGCACGGCACCCACACGGCCGGCATCGCCGCGGCCGACGCGAACAACGGACTGGGCGTCGCGGGGGTGGCCCCGGACGCGAGGATCCTGCCCGTGCGCGCCGTGGGCGCCTGCAGCCAGGGGTACATCACCGACGTCGCCGCCGGCGTCCTGTGGGCCGCCGGCGCCCCGGTGGCGGGCGCCGCCGCCAACCCGAACCCCGCGACGGTCATCAACCTCAGCCTCGGCGTGCCGGGGGAGTGCCCGGCGGTGCTGCAGTCCGCGATCAGCGAGGCCGTGAACCGCGGGATCCCCGTGGTCGTGGCCGCGGGCAACCAGGCCGTGGACGCCGCGCAGTCCGCGCCGGCCAACTGCGCCGGCGTGATCTCGGTCGCCGCGACGGACGTCTCGGGCGCGCTGGCCCCCTACTCCAACTTCGGCTCGGTCACGGTCGCGGCCCCGGGCGGGGACCCCTACGCGCAGATCCTCTCGACCGGCAACGCCGGGGCGCAGGGCCTCGGCGCACCCACGTACACGGAGCGCAACGGCACGTCCATGGCGGCCCCGGCGGTCGCCGGCACCGTGGCGCTGCTCCGGGAGCTCGCCCCGGGGCTGGGCGTGGCGGGTCTCCAGGACGCCCTGACCTCGACGGCCCGGCAGGCCCCCGGCGGGTGCGCGCCCGGCTGCGGCGCCGGCATCGTCGACCCGGTCTCCGCGCTGGTCGCGGTGCAGGGCGGCGAGCCCTTCAGCACCGCGGGCGGCATCGGGGCGCTGCACCGGAAGATCGGCGCGACCACCGGCGAGGCCCGCTCCCGGGAGCTGTGCGCCCTGGGCGGCACGCCCTGCTTCCAGGAGTTCGCCAACGGCTGGATCGTCTGGAACGCCGGCCTCGGGGCCCGCTGGCAGCAGGTCCTCCCGGCCCAGTGGTGGGCGATCCCCGCCGCCGGCTGACCCTCGCCCCGCCCGCCGGCGCCGTCCACCCGCTCGGGGTGGGCGGCGCCGTCGTCGTCCCCGGGCCGTTCCTCCGGGGCGACCTCAAAGTCCAGTGAAAAGCATGGATCTTCCCATTCGGTAACAAGAGGAAACGCTCCGTACGCTGAGCGCAGCGGCGCCGACTCCCCTTCCCGTGGTCGGCGCGCCGCAGCTCCCCCGCTGCGCGCTGCACCCCCCCACCGGCTGGAGAGTCCATGACGTCCTTCCACGGCCGCGCCCTGACGGCCGCCCTGGTCCTGATCCTGGCCGGCGCCGCGGCCCCCGCCGCGGCCCGGCCCCCGGCCGAGGCCACCGTGCCCGCCGCACCGGCGCCCGCGCCCGCGCCCGCTGCGGAGGGGGCCGGGAGCCCCGGCGCGACCGACCGGGTGATCGTGAAGTTCAAGGACGGCGCGGAACCCGCCCCGCGGGCCCGCGAGCGCGTCTACGCGGAGGCCGCGGAACGGATCGCGCCCGGGGGCGCGGCGGCGGGCGAGCCGGCGGCGGCGCCCCTGCTGGACGAGATCAGCCGGACCGTGGACTCGGCCCGGGTCGTGGCGGCGGACGGGCTCCTCGACGCGGAACAGCTCGAGACCCTGACCGGCGCCCTCGAGGAGGACCCGGCCGTCGAGTACGCCGAGCCGGACCACCTCGCGAGCATCACCGCGGTGCCCGACGACCCGTACTACGCGACGTCGCAGTGGAACCTCCAGCCCGCCGCGGCGGGCCTCGACCTGCCCACCGCCTGGGACCGGGCGACCGGCCGGGGCCAGACCATCGCGGTCGTCGACACCGGGATCACGGCCCACCCCGACCTGGACGCCAACGTGGTGCCGGGCCACGACTTCGTCTCCCTGCACGCCGGGGGCGTGCAGCCGGGCCACTCCCGCGACGGGGACGGCTGGGACCCGGACCCGCGGGACGAGGGGGACCACGCCGGTGCCGGCGAGTGCGGATCCGGCTCCGCCGCCCGCTCCTCCTCCTGGCACGGCACGCACACGGCGGGCATCGCGGCGGCGCGGGGCAACAACGCCACCGGTGTGGCCGGTGTCGCCCACGGCGCGGCGCTCCTGCCGGTGCGCGCCCTCGGGGCCTGCGGGGACGGGTACGTGTCCGACATCGCCGTGGCCATCGCCTGGGCCGCCGGCGACGACGTCGACGCCGTCCCGGTGAACCCCCACCCGGCGACCGTGGTGAACCTCAGCCTGGGCTTCCTCTCCGGCACGTGCCCGGCCGCCCTGCAGGACGGGATCGACCGGGCCCTGTCCCGGGGGGCGAGCGTGGTCGTGGCGGCGGGCAACCACGACCGCGACGCCAGGATGGAGTCCCCGGCCAACTGCCGGGGGGTGATCACCGTGGCCGCCAGCACCGCCCAGGGCGCCCGCGCCGGGTACTCCAACTGGGGCCGGGTCACGCTGGCCGCCCCGGGCGGGGACCCCTCCCGGCAGATCCTGTCCACCGCCGACACCGGGAGCGCCCGGCCCGGCGGCGGCACCTACTCCTACAAGTACGGCACCTCGATGGCCAGCCCCACGGTCGCGGGGGTCGTGGCGCTGGTCCGCGAGACGGACCCGTCCCTCTCCCCGGCCCAGGTCAAGGAGGTCCTGGCCGCCACGGCCCGGCCCCTGCCCGGGTCCTGCCCGGGCGGCTGCGGCGCAGGGCTCGTGCACCCCAGGGCCGCCGTCGCCCGGGCCACGCTCCAGGAGGGCTACCGCACCCAGGGCGCCATCGGCGCCCTCCACGCCCGGATCGGCGCCTCCACCGGGGCGCCGCGCTCGCACGAACGGTGCGGCCTCGCCCGGGACGGCTGCTACCAGGAGTTCGAGCGCGGAGCCGTCTACTGGAGCGCGGACTCGGGCGCCCGGTGGGTGCACGGCGGTGTGCGCGGCGCCTGGAACCGCGCCGGCGGCGTGAACGGCCTCCTGGGCTATCCCCGGACCGGGGAGCGCGACAACGGCGCCGGCGGCGTCCACCAGCACTTCCAGCGGGGCACGGTCGTCTGGAGCGCCGGGACCGGTGCGGCCCCCGTGCACGGCGCCGTCGGCGCGCGCTGGGCGGCCCTCGGCGCGGAGACGGGTCTGCTGGGGCACCCGCTGGGCGGTGAGCACCGCGGCCCGGCCGGCGGGGCGCACCAGTCCTTCGAGCGGGGCAGGATCCTGTGGTCGCCCGCGACCGGCGCGCAGCCCGTGCGCGGGGCGATCGGCCGGGCCCACGCCGACCTCCGGGGCGAGCACGGCCGCCTGGGCTACCCGGTGACCCCGGAGCAGCGCTCCGGGGACACGGTCGTCCAGCGCTTCCAGGGCGGATCGATCGGCTACCGCCACGGCGCGATCACGGTCTCCGCCCGCTGAGCGGGCCCGGGCCGCCCGGACCCGCTTCAGAAGTTGAGCTGGTGGATGCGGGCGCTCAGGACCGTGGCGAAGCCGCACCAGCCGGCGTAGGGGAGCAGGGCGGCGCCGTGCAGGGGCCGTGCCTGCGCCGCCCGGCGCGCGAGATCGGCGGTGCTGACGGTCAGCGCCGCGGCCGTGACCGTGGCCAGGCCGGTGTCGTGCTTCGTGAAGAAGACCCAGCTCCACCCCGCGTTGAGGGCGAGGTTCAGCGCGAGCGCCCGGCGGTAGCCGCGCTCGCGCCGTGCCGCCTCGGACGGGGCGCACCCCGGGCGCCGGATCGTCCGCACCCGCGGGCCGCGGCGGCGCGCGCCCGGGCGGGTCTGCCGCTGCAG
This sequence comes from Kocuria sp. CPCC 205231, assembly GCF_040980965.1. NCBI lineage: Bacteria > Bacillati > Actinomycetota > Actinomycetes > Micrococcales > Micrococcaceae > Kocuria > Kocuria sp. CPCC 205231. Next base: position 55,811 of record NZ_JAVKPP010000015.1, read on the forward strand.
CTCGGTGAGCACGGCCGCGGAGGTCACCGCGAGATCCGCGTAGAGCACGGTCCACACGACCGGGAACACGGCGGCCGGCGGCTGCAGCCCCGGCTTCCGCAGGTCCCGGTACCAGGGGCTGTCCACCCCGGCGGAGGCCGCGGTGCCGGCCGCGGCGGCCGCCCCCGTCTGCGCGCTGGTCTTGAGCAGGTTCGTCCAGAACATGGGTCAGTCCTTCGTCTCGGTGGTGTCCGGGTCCTCGACGGCGTGCCGCCTCCCGACGGCGTCCCGGGGGCCGGTGCGGTCCGGTGGGCCGGCGGCGTCCCCGTCCGGACGGGTGCCGCCGGAGGCGTCCGCCCGCTGCCGGGCCCAGGTGCCCAGGATCCCGGCGACCACCGCCCCGGCGTGGCCGGCGGCCATGTCGCCCATGGTGTCCAGGTAGCCCACGTTCACCTGGGGGTCCACCAGGTAGTAGCCGGCGAACTCGAGGTACTCCCACACGAGGGCCAGTGCCGCGCCCAGGGAGCTGACCAGGACCACGTGGGAGACCGGGCCGGGGGACGAGAGCCGGGACCACCGCTCGAGGGCGCGGAACGTCAGCTCGGCCAGCACCGCGGTGGCCGCGAAGTGGACGACCAGGTCCCAGTGGTCGTACCTCTCGTAGAGCAGGAACACGGAGCTCCAGGCCGCGACCAGCAGCGTCAGGTCCGTGGTGATCTCCAGGGCCGCGGGCAGCCGGGCCCGCCACGTGATGGTGATGGCCAGGCACACGAGCATCATCACGGAGGCGCCCACGGCGTCGAAGAACAGGGCGGTGAGCAGCACGGAGAGCGGGCCGAGCCACCGCACCGCCAGGGCGAGCCGGCTCATGCGCGGCCCCCCGGCAGCCGGTGCCCCAGGCGCGCCTGCCACCGCTCCCACGGGCGCTCGTCGGCCCAGTTGAGCCGGATCGTCCGGAAGGCGCGCGCCAGCCGGCGGACGGCGGGGCGCCCGCCCCGCAGCGCCCGCGGGGACATGCCCACGGACAGGCCGGGCCGGAAGAGGATCCGGTGCGCCGGGTCCAGCCGGAAGCTGAGGTCGAAGTCGTCGTGCAGCTCCGGGTCGTGCCGGTGGACGCCGTCCCGGACCTCGAGCCACCAGGAGCGGCGCATCGCCATGTTGGTGCCGAACAGGGGAGGGTGGGCCAGCGCGGCGGCCGTGCTGAGCACGTACAGGCCGATGTAGAGGGCGGAGAGCAGCCGGTCGAGGCCGGGCGGCAGGCCGTGGAAGCGGCCCGGGCCGGCCACGGCGACCACGTCGGGGCGGGACGCAAGGGCCGCGAGCAGCCCGGCGATCCACTCCGGGCCGGGGACGGTGTCCGCGTCGCAGCGCACCACCACCTCCCCCCGGGCGGCGTCGTAGCCGGCGGCCGCGGCGGGCGGGATGCCCGGCGCGGGCTCGTACACCACGCGGGCCCCGGCGGCGCGGGCCACGTCCGCGGTGCCGTCGCTCGAGGCGTTGTCCACCACCACGACCTCGTCCGGCGGCCGGGTCTGCGCGGCGAGCAGCCGCAGGCAGCGCGCGAGGTGCACGGCGTCGTCCCGGGCCGGCACGACCACGGACACCGTGGGGGCACCGGGCGCCCCCGGGGGCGGGAGGTCCGGTCCGGTCGGGTCTCTGCTCTCCGTCATGGCCCCATTCTCTCGCGCCCGCGCCCTAGAATCGGCACATGCAGTCCGACGAGGGCACGATCAGCACGTCCGGCGCCGCGGCGCCGGGCGGCAGCGCGCACCGGGGGCGGCGCGGATTCGACGTGCTCTTCCTGCTGCAGCAGTTCAGCACCGAGGCCGAGCGGTACGCGGACCAGGTCCGCCGCCGCTTCGGGCTGGCGCACAAGGACGTCCACGCCCTCAACGAGGTCATGCAGGCCAACCGCGCCGGCCGCCCGATCCGCGCCGGGGACATCGCCCGCCGGCTCGTGCTCAGCGGCTCGGCGACCACCACGGTGATCAAGCGCCTGGTCGCCGCGGGGCACCTGGTGCGCGCGGTCGACCCCCGTGACCGCCGGGAGGTCAGCCTGCAGGCCACCGAGCACGCCTACCGCTCCGGCCGCCGGATGTTCGCGGCCATGGGCGAGGAGGTCCTGGCGGTGCTCGACGACTGCACCGACGAGGAGATCGACGTCCTGCGGCGGCGCCTGCCCCAGCTCACCGAGGCGGTCCGCCGGGCCGGTCACCGGGCAGGGGAGGGCGCGCCCGAGGTCGGGGCGGCCACCGGGGGGACCCCGCCCGCGGCGGCTCCGGAGGGCCCCGGGAGGGCTCCGCGCCCGGCGTGACACGGACAATTGATTCGATTTTCGAAGGACTGTGGTGGAATGGGGGAATGGTGACGGTCTTCTCGCGCGAATCGGCCTTCTCGAGCGCTCGTCCGGGCACCGGGACGCGGACCGGGCACGGTGGGGGGCGGGAGCCTGCCCGGGTGCCCGTCCTGGAGGAGTTCCTCGCCGAGGCCACCGGCCGCGCCGAGGCCGTGGACCCCGGCTTCGCCCGGCTGTGGGGCGAGGTCGCCCGGCTCAGCTCCGGCGGCAAGCAGATCCGTCCGCACCTCGTGCGGCTCACGGCCGGCGCCTATCCCGCCCCCGAGCCGGACCCCGTGGTCGAGTCGGTCGGGGCGGCGTTCGAGCTGCTGCACACCGCCCTCATCGTGCACGACGACGTCATCGACCAGGACGAGCTGCGCCGGCACCAGCCCACCATCAACGCCGCCGCGGCCTCCCGGGCGTTCGCGTCCGGCTCGGGGCCGGACCAGGCGCGCCAGTACGGCGCGAGCGTGGGCGTCATCGCCGGGGACCTCGCCCTGGCCGGCGCGTACCGGCTCGTGGCCCGCTCCGGGCTCTCGCCCGAGCGGCTGCCCCGGGTCCTCGACCTGCTCGACGCCGCCCTGTTCTCCTCGGCCGCGGGCGAGCTGCTCGACGTCGACCACACCCTGCCCGGGGCCCGCCCCGGCCGCGAGCAGATCCTCGCGGCCACGTGCCTGAAGACCGCGGTCTACTCCTTCGAGACCCCCCTGCAGGCCGGGGGCGTGCTCGGCGGGGCCCCCGACGGGGACGTGGAGGTGCTCGGGCGCCTCGGCCGGACCGTGGGCACCGCCTACCAGCTCGTCGACGACCTGCTCGGCGTCTTCGGCGACCCGGAGGCCACGGGCAAGTCCGCCGTCAGCGACCTGCGGGAGGGCAAGCGGACCATGCTCGTGGCCGCCGCCCAGCGCACGCCCGCCGGCGAGGAGCTCGACGCGATCCTGGGTCGCCACGAGATCAGCAGCGAGCACGCCCTGCGCGCCCGCGACCTGCTCGAGCAGTGCGGGGCGCGGCAGGAGGTCGAGGACATGGTCGCCGGGTGCGCGGCCGAGGCCCGCGCCCTGCTCGACGCCGCGGGGCTGCCCGCCGCCCTCGAGGAGGACCTGCGCCGCATCGTGGCCGGGGCCACGGAGCGCATCCGGTGACCGCCGCCCAGCACACCGGGTCACCGGCCGAGGCCGCCGCCCGGTACGACGACACCGCCCAGCAGGCCGCCGCGACCGTCATCCGCCGCTACTCCACGTCCTTCGGCCTCGCCTGCCGGCTGCTGGGCCCGGAGATCCGCCCGCACGTCTACGCCGTCTACGCCCTGGTGCGGATCGCCGACGAGATCGTCGACGGCGCCAGCGCCGGCGCCGGTGTCCCGCCCCGGGGCTCACGGGAGCTGCTGGACGGCCTCGAGGACGAGACGTACGGGGCGATCGAGCGCGGCTTCAGCAGCAACCTCGTGGTGCACGCCTTCGCCCGCACCGCGCGCCACGCGGGGATCGGCCCCGACCTCGTGCGCCCGTTCTTCGCGTCCATGCGCGCCGACCTCAGCGAGGACCGGCACAGCGCCGCCTCCCTCGACGAGTACGTGTACGGCTCGGCCGAGGTCGTGGGGCTGATGTGCCTGCAGGTCTTCCTGGCCGGCCGCACCGTGCCCGACCGGCGCCGCACGCAGCTCGTGGCGGGGGCCCGCCGCCTGGGCGCGGCGTTCCAGAAGGTCAACTTCCTGCGCGACCTGGCCGAGGACTACGGGGAGCTCGGCCGCGTGTACTTCCCCGGCGTGGAGCCCGGGGAGTTCTCCGAGACCGAGAAGAACCGCCTCCTCGACGACATCGACGCCGACCTCGCGGCCGCCCGTGCGGTCGTCGACGACCTCCCCGCGTCCTCCCGCGCCGCCGTCCTCGCCGCCCACGACCTGTTCCGGGAGCTGTCCGTGCGGATCCGCGCCACCCCTGCCCGGGAGCTGCTGAGCTCCCGCATCCGCGTGCCGAACCCCCGCAAGGCCGCGCTCGCCGCGGCCGCCGTGGTCAGGGCGCGCACCCGCCGCCGCCCCACCGGGCCCCGGGGGCGGCACGCCGTGGTGGTGGGGGCCGGGATCGCCGGGCTCGCCGCCGCGGGCCTGCTCGCGAAGGACGGCTGGGACGTGACCGTCCTGGAGCGCGGGAGCACGACGGGCGGGCGCGCCGGGAGGCTCGAGCGGGACGGCTTCCGCTTCGACACCGGGCCCTCCTGGTACCTCATGCCGGAGGTCTTCGACCACTTCTTCCGGCTCATGGGCTCCAGCGCCGCCCAGGAGCTCGAGCTGCTCCGCCTGGACCCCGCCTACCGGGTCTGGGGCGAGCGCTACGAGCGGCCCATCGACATCCGCTCGGACCTCGAGGACACCGTGGCGCTGTTCGAGTCGGTGGAGCCCGGGGCGGGCGAGCGGATCCGGGCGTACCTGGCCTCCGCGAAGCGGACCTACCAGCTGGCCGTCGACCACTTCCTCTACACCTCCTACGCCTCGTTCACGCCGCTGCTCACCCGGACGGTCGTGCGGGGCCTGCCCGAGCTCGCCCGGCACCTCACCGGCTCGCTGCACGACTTCGCCGCCGGCACCGTGCAGGACACGCGGCTGCGTCAGGTGCTCGGCTACCCGGCCGTCTTCCTGGCCAGCGCGCCCCGGATGACGCCGTCGCTCTACCACCTCATGAGCCACATGGACCTCACGGACTCCGTCCAGTACCCGCAGGGCGGGTTCCGCCGGGTCGTCGAGGCCGTCGAGCGGCTCGCCGTCGCCCACGGGGCACGGATCCGGACGGGCGCGGACGTGGTGCGGATCAGCACCTCCCCGGCCGCCGACGGGCCCGTCCGGGCCACCGGCGTCGTGTGGCGGGACGCGGACGGGGCGGAGCACGAGCTGGCGGCGGACGTCGTCGTCTCGGCCGCGGACCTGCACCACACCGAGACCGCGCTGCTCCCGCGCGAGCTGCAGAGCTACCCGCAGCGGTACTGGGACCGGCGCCAGACCGGCCCCGGCGCGGTGCTCGTGATGCTCGGGGTCCGCGGGGAGCTGCCCGAGCTCCCGCACCACAGCCTGTTCTTCAGCGAGGACTGGGACACGAACTTCCGGGCGATCTTCGAGGAGCCCACGAGCGTCCCGGACCCCGCGTCCGTCTACGTCTGCAAGCCCTCGGCGACCGACCCCGGCGTGGCCCCGGACGGGCACGAGAACCTCTTCGTGCTGATCCCGGTCCCCGCCGACCCCGCGCTGGGCGCGGGCGGACCGGACGGCACCGGCTCCCTGCGGGTCGAGGCCGTCGCGGACCGGGTGATCGACCAGGTCGCGGCGTGGGCCGGTGTGCCGGACCTGCGGGAGCGCGTGGTGGTGCGCCACACCGTGGGCCCCGAGGACTTCCGGCGGGACTTCAACTCCTGGCGCGGCAACGTGCTCGGTCCCGCCCACGTGCTCAAGCAGTCCGCGTTCTTCCGGGGCGCCAACCGCAGCCGGAAGGTCGCCGGCCTGCACTACTGCGGGGCCTCGACGATCCCCGGCATCGGCCTGCCGATGTGCCTGATCAGCGCGGAGATCCTGCTCAAGGACCTGCGCGGGGACACCTCCACCGGACCGCTGGAAGAACCCCTGGTGCCGCGCGGATGAGCTTCGTGTACCTCGGCTTCCTGCTCCTCAGCCTGGCCGGGATGGTGCTCCTCGACGTGCGGGAGCGGCTGTTCTTCGCCCAGGACCCCCGCCGGGCGGCCCTCGTGCTGCTCGCTGGCCTGGTGTTCTTCCTCGCCTGGGACGTCGCCGGGATCAGCCTCGGGATCTTCCTGCACAGCCGCAGCGCGTGGGCGACCGGCTGGATGGTCGCCCCGCAGATCCCCGTCGAGGAGGTCGTGTTCCTCGTGTTCCTCTGCTACCTGACGATGAACCTCGTCCGGCTCACGGAGAAGGCGCTGGCGCGCCGCTCCGCCGCGGCCGGTCCGGCCCGCGGAGGAGCGGACGCCCCGTGACCTACGCCCTCGTCATCCCCGTCTTCCTCGCGCTCGCCCTGACCCCGGCCACCCTGCTGGTCCGCAGGCCCTCCCCGGCGCCGCCGCGGCGCCGGGCCCTGGCCGTGCTCGGGATCTCCTTCGCCGTGCTCGCGCTGCTGACGGTCGTGTTCGACAACCTCATGATCGCCGCCGGGTTCTTCGACTACGGGGCCGGGCACATCACGGAGCTGCGGATCGGCCTCGTGCCGGTCGAGGACTTCGCGTACCCGCTCGCCGCGCTGCTGCTGCTGCCCTCGCTGTGGTGGGGGCTGGCCGAGCGCGGCCGGCTCACCGCCACCGTGCGCACCCTGGTGGCCACCTCCCGGCCGGTCTCCTGGGTCAACACCGCCTACCCCTTCGCGGCGGCCTATGTCCTGACCACGGGCCGGGTGGACCTGCCCCTGGTGGTGGGGACGCTGTTCTTCCTCTTCCCGTACAACCTCCTGATGTACGGGATCAACGACGTCTTCGACTACGAGTCCGACCTCCGCAACCCCCGCAAGGGCGGTGTCGAGGGCGCGCTCGTGGACCGCTCCGAGCACCGGTCGGTCCTCGTGGGCTCGGTGCTGACGGCGCTGCCGTTCCTGGCGTACCTGTTCCTGGCGGGCGGGGCCGCCGCGGCGGCGGTGCTCGGGATCAGCCTGTTCGCGGTGGCGGCCTACAGCCTGAAGGGGCTGCGCTTCAAGGAGGTCCCGTTCCTGGACTCGGCGACCTCCGCCACCCACTTCGTGTCCCCGGCGGTCTACGGCCTCGTGCTCGCCGGCGCGGCCTGGTCGGGGGGACTCGTGGCCCTGTGCGCCGGGTTCTTCCTGTGGTCGATGGCCTCGCAGGCGTTCGGGGCCGTGCAGGACGTCCAGGCGGACCGGGAGGGCGGGCTGCGCTCGATCGCCACCGTCCTGGGCGCCCGCCCCACGGTGTGGGCCGCCGCGGCCCTCTACCTCGCCGCCGGGGTGCTCCTGCTGCTCGCCCCCTGGCCCGGGCCGGTCGGGTCCCTCCTGGTGCTGCCCTACCTCGCCAACCTCGTGCCGTTCCTGACCATCACGGACGCCGGCTGCGAGCGCGCCAACCGGGGCTGGCGGCGGTTCCTGTGGCTGAACTACCTCACCGGGTTCCTCGCGACGCTGCTGCTGCTCTGGGCGTGGGAGCTCGCCCGCTGATCGGCCGCCCGGCCCGGGGCGGGGACCTGCCGGGGGCTCCGGCCCTACCCGAGGCGCTTCAGCAGCTTGTCGGTCGAGATCATGGCGCCGCCCAGCACCGCGGGCAGCCCGCCGCCCGGGTGCACGGAGGCGCCCACCCGCCACAGCCACGGCCGCAGCGGACTCGTGTGGGCCGGGGCGTGGAACGGGCCGCTGCGCCACGCGGGACGCACGGCGCCGTAGAGCGCCCCTCCTGCCGAGCCGTGCGCGGCGAAGTACGCGGGGTCCAGGATCTCCGCGCTCCGGAAGCGGTCCGTGAGCGGTCCGGGCAGCCCGAGCACCCGCGCCGTGCGCTCGAGCTCGCGGGCGACGAACGGGTCCTCGAGGGTGTAGGACTTCCCGTTGGCCGGCGCGGTCAGCAGCAGGGCGAGCGTGGCCGCGCTGTTGGGGTGGCCCGCGTGCGCCGGGTAGTGGTTGGCGAAGGCCATGGTCTGCTCGGGCTCGGTCCCGGCCTCCAGGTCGGCGTAGAGGTCGGCGGGCCGGTCGGGCATGATCACCCCGTGCCGGGGCGTCCCCTCGGGCAGCTCGTGGTCGAGCACGGCGTAGACCGCGATCGCCGAGCAGCTGAGCCGGCGCGGTGCCCGGGGCGCGCGCCCGGCGAGCAGCCCGTCCAGCCGGTGGGCGTCGAGCCCGCTGACGACGGCGTCGGCCGGGTACGCGCCCCGGGCGGTCAGGACGCGCCGGCGGGCGACGGAGGTCACCGGCTCCCCGGTGCGGAGCTCGACCCCGGCGTCCACGGCGAGGCGCCGGAGCGCCTCGACGAGCTCGTAGACCCCGCCCCGGGGGATCCAGACGCCGTCGCGCGCCATGACGGCGGGCATGCTCGCGTACAGGGCCGGGGTCCGTGCCGGGCCGACACCGGCGTTGAGGGTGTGGATGGCGATGACCTCGCGCAGGCCCTCCGGCATCCAGGTGAGGCTGTCGAGGTAGTCGCGGGTCGTGAGCCGGCGCCCGTACAGCGTCCCGAGCCGGCCCAGCGCGGGATAGGCCGCCCGGTCCAGCACGTCGGTGGTCAGCAGCCGGGTGATGTCCGGGCCGAGCACGCCGTGCTCGGCCTCGAATCGGGTCCAGGCCGCGTGCCAGGGGTGCCCGGGCGGGACGGGCAGCTCGCACCGGGTGCCGCGGTAGTAGTACGTGCCGACCGCGGGCAGGCGCTCCAGCTCCAGCCCGGCGGTCTCCTCGGCCCTCGGCGCTCCGGCTCCCGCGGTGCCGGCGTCCCGCAGTCGGTCCAGGCGGCGGAGGAGCTCCTCCCACACCCCCGGGAAGGTGAAGAGGGACGGTCCGGTGTCCAGGCGCTGCCCCTCGGCCTCGAGCCGGCGGCTCTTGCCGCCGAGGTGGTCGGCGGCCTCGAGGAGGGTGACGCGGTGACCGGCGTGGCCGAGCAGCACGGCCGAGGTCAGCCCCCCGATCCCCCCGCCGACGACGACGACGCGGCTCACGGGTACAGCCCGAAGAACAGCGCCACCGTCAGCTGCACGCCGGCCACGGCGCCGGCGACGTAGGGGAACGCGATCGAGTACCGGTACAGCCGGTGCCCGGTCCCCGGCCTCGGGTCCCGCAGGAGGGAGACCACGAGCCACCCGGCGATGAGCGCGTTGACCGCGGCCACCGGGAGGCTGACCAGCGCGAAGCCCAGCGTAGACACGGCCCACCAGCCGCCGCTCCACAGGGCCGTCCCGCGCGCGCCCAGCCGGACCGCCGTCGTCGTGATGGCCACCGCGCGGTCCTCCTCGATGTCCTGGACGGCGTCGAACGCGTGCTTGGCCACGCTCCAGGCCATCAGGCCGAGGGCCGCGGGCCACACGGGGGCCGCCCCGAGCGCGTGGGCGACGAAGACCAGCGGCAGCGCGTAGGCGGCGTTGCTCAGGGAGTCGAGGTATGCCCGGGCCTTGAAGCGCAGGGGAGGGGCCGAGTAGAACACGAAGACCAGGACGTACAGCGCGATCCAGCCCAGCGCGGCCGGGGGCAGGGTCACGGCGAACCAGACGACGAACGGCACATTGGTGACGAGCACCGCGGTCAGGATCGTGCGCACCTCCTCGGACCGGATGAGGGCTCCCTCGAGCGAGCCCTTGCGGGGGTTGAGGGCGTCGGTGTCCTGGTCGAAGACGTCGTTGACGCCGTAGATCAGCAGGTTGAAGGGGAGGGTGAGCCACAGCAGCAGCGGCAGCGCCTCCCACTGCCAGAGCGAGCCCGCCAGCCACATGCCCACCACGCCGGTGCCCAGGGCGTTGATCCAGAGCACCGGTCGCGAGATGTGCACGATCCGCTGGAGCGCGGGGGCGAATCCGGCCTGGGGCACGGCGGCGGACCTCCTCGGACGTCAGGTGACCCGGGGGTCCGGGTGCACCCCACACTACGTCGGTTCCGGGGCCGGTGCGGCGGCGGGCCCCGGCGGTCCCGGGGTGCTCCGCCGGTCCGTTCGTGCGCCGTCCCGCCGCGGGGCAGACTGTGGGGGTGCGCATGATGCTGCTGACCTCCGGAACCCGCGGCGACGTGGAGCCCTTCGCGGCCCTGGCCCGGCACGCCGCCGCACAGGGCCACCGGGTCCGGCTGGGGGTGCCGGAGAACTCCGGGGTGGACCTGGCCGGGATCGACACCGTCGGCCTGGACGTGGACTTCCACCGGCTGATGGACGCCCCCGGGGCCTCCCCGCGGGCGGCGGTGCACCACGTCCGCGCGGAGGTCCGCCCCGGGATGCGGCGGATGTTCTCCGCGGCGGTGCGCGAGACCCTGGCGTTCGACCCGGACCTGGTCCTGCACCACCCGCTGATCCTCAGCGCGCCGGCCGTGGCCGACGCCCTCGGCGTCCCCCGCGCGCTCGCCGAGTTCGTGCCCGTGGCGACGCCCACCCGGGAGTTCTCCGCACCGGGCGGGCCCACGGTCTCGAAGGACCTCGGGCGGTTCAACCGGGCGACCTACGCGGTGCCCCGCGGCGGCGCCCGGCTGTTCCGCCGGGACGTCGAGCACGCGTGCCGGCAGCTGCCCGGCGGCCGGGCGCCCCGGCACCCCGCACCCTCCCGCGCCACGCTGATGGGGATCAGCCCGCAGCTGCTGCCCCGGCCCGCCGACTGGCCGGCCCGGGTGCACCTGACCGGTGCCTGGCACCCCGGCGCGGCCGCCCCCGCCCCGGACCCGGCGGTGGCCGAGTTCGTCCGGGGCGGGCCGTGCCTGGTGGCGACCTTCGGGTCCATGGCGGCCGGGGACCCGTCCGCGCGGGGGAGGACGGTCGTGGACAGCGCGCGCGCCCACGGGCTGCGGACCCTCCTGGTCACGGGCTGGGGCGGTCTGTCCCTGCCGCCGGACCGCCGCGGCGAGGACGTGCTGGTGGTGCCGGCCGCCCCGCTGGGCACCCTGCTCCCGGACGCCGCGGTGGCGGTCCACCACGGCGGAGCCGGGACGGTGCACGCGGTGGCCCGTGCGGGCGTCCCGTCCGTGGTGGTGCCCTTCCTCGTCGACCAGCCCTTCTGGGGCCGGCAGCTGCACCGGCTCGGCATCGCCGCGGCCCCCATCCCGCGCCGGTCGCTGACGGCGGAGGCCCTGGTCCCCGCCGTGGGCGACGCCCTCGCCCGCCGGGAGCGGGCGCAGCGCGTGGGGCGCGCGGTCCGGGCGGAGCAGGGCCTGGACACCGCCCTCGACGTCCTCACCGGCCTCTGAGCGCGGGCCGCCTCCCGGGGCACGTCCCCGGGATCTCGTGACCGGGCTGGCGACCCCGGCAGAAATCATCAGCGGGGCTGACGGATCAGCATGGGAAAACATCGCTGTTCCGCACGGATGACGCCCCCGATACTGGAGGGACTGGGCGACGCCCCGCCCGCCACCACCCTCCCGGAGGACTGCACCATGACCGTCGACCTGCTCCCGCCCCGTTCCCCCCGGACCTCCTCGCGCCCGGACGGCGCCGCCGGCCGCGGACCGGCGGCACCGCTCCTCCGGGGCGGGCGGCACAGCTGGGCCGACGTCGAGCAGGACTGCCCGTACTGCGCGGGCCCCGAGACCGACTGAACGGCGCACCGCCCCCGGCGTCGTCGGGGCCTCCGACGTAGTGTGGTCGGGAACACCCCGACCGTCAGGAGGTCCGCCGTGGAACGGCGTCTGCCCCAGTGGTCCGAGCTGCGCCCGCTCCTGCAGTTCGAGACCCCCGCCCTCGACCGCCGCGCGGCCCGGCTCGCCCGGGCCGCGGACCTCTGGGACCTGCGCCGGATCGCCCGCCGCCGCACCCCGCGCCCGGCCTTCGACTACGCGGACGGCGCCGCCCAGCGCGAACTGACCCGCCGGCGCTCGCGGGAGGCGTTCGACGCGGTCGAGCTGCTGCCCCGGATCCTGCACGGCATCGCCGCTCCCGACCTGTCCACGCCGATCGCCGGGGCGCGGTCCGCGCTGCCGTTCGGGATCGCCCCGACCGGCTTCACCCGCTTCATGCACGCCGAGGGCGAGATCGGGGGAGTCCGTGCGGCGGAGCAGGCCGGCATCCCCTTCACGCTGTCCACCATGGGCACCCGCTCGCTGGAGGAGGTCGCCGCGGCCGGACCGGACGCCACCCGCTGGTTCCAGCTGTACCTGTGGAAGGACCGGGCCCGGTCCCGGGACCTGCTGGAGCGCGCCGCGGCCCACGGCTACGGCACCCTGCTCGTCACCGTGGACACCCCGGTGGCGGGCCAGCGGCTGCGGGACGTGCGCAACGGCATGGTCATCCCGCCCAGGATCACGCTGCGGACGGTGGCCGACGCCTCCTACCGGCCCGAGTGGTGGTTCAACTTCCTCACCACGGACTCCCTGAAGTTCGCGTCCCTCTCGAGCACGAGCGCCGACCTGCCCACCATCACGAACTCGATGTTCGACCCGACCTTGTCCTACGCGGACCTCGAGTGGATCCGCTCCGTGTGGCCGGGGAAGCTCTTCGTGAAGGGCGTGCTGACCCGGGACGACGCCCGGCAGTCCCTGGCCGCGGGGGCCGACGGGCTGGTGGTCTCCAACCACGGCGGCCGCCAGCTGGACCGCGCCCCCGCCTCGCTGCACGCGCTGCCCGAGGTGCGGGACGAGGTGGGGGAGGGCGTCGAGCTGATCCTCGACTCCGGGGTGATGAGCGGCGCCGACGTGATCACCGCCCTGTGCGCCGGAGCGGACTTCGTCCTCATCGGCCGGGCCTACCTCTACGGGCTGATGGCCGGCGGGCAGCAGGGCGTGGAGCGGGCGATCGAGCTGCTGGCCGAGGAGGTGCGGATCAGCATGCAGCTGATGGGCGCCGAGACGGTCGCCGACCTGGGCCCGCACCTGCTCGGCGCCCGCCACCACCCCGCCGCCTCCCGCCGGGACACCCCGGCCGACCGGCGCTGAACCACCGGCCCCCGCACCGAGGGGTCGCGTTCCGCCTCCGCCGCTGCCGAGGGGTCGCGTTCTGTCGACAAGTGACCGCGATACCAGCCGAACGCGACCCCTCGCGATGGGGGTGCGCCGGACGCGACCCCTCGCGGGCGGCGGCGGGACCGGGGGCCGCTACAGGTCCGCGAGCACCGACACCGGGTTCTCCACCGCGTCGGCCACCATGCGCAGGAAGCCGCCGGCGGCCCCGCCGTCGCACACCCGGTGGTCGAACGCGAGGGAGAGCTGGGTGACCTTGCGGACGGCCAGCTGCCCGTCGACCACCCACGGGCGGTCGATGATCCGGCCGATCCCGAGGATCGCGACCTCCGGGTGGTTGATGATCGCCGCGGCCCCGTCCGTGCCGAACACCCCGTAGTTGTTGAGGGTGAACGTGGAGCCGGACAGCTCGGCGGGCCCGGCCTTCCCGGAGCGGGCGAGCTCGGTGAGCCGCCGGAGCTCGGCGTCGAGCCCGCGGGCGCTCAGGGTGTGCGCGCCGCGGATGTTCGGCACCACGAGCCCGCGGTCGGTCTGCGCCGCGAAGCCGAGGTTCACGCCGTCGAAGCGCACGATCTCCTGGCTGCCGTCCTCGAGGGTCTCGATCCGCGTGGCGAGCTCGGGGTGGCGGGCCAGGCCGGCGAGCACGAACCGCGCGATCAGCGCCATGAGCCCCGGGGCGGTCGCGGGGTCCTGGGCCTTGAGCCCGGCGCGCAGCTCCACCAGCCTCGTGGCGTCCACGTCCACCCAGACGGTGGCCTCGGGGATCTCGGCGCGGGAACGGGTCATGGCCTGCCCGATGGCCTTGCGGATCCCGGAGACCGGGACCCGCTCCGCGACCCCGAGCCCCGTGCGGGCGTCCACGGCGGACGGCGCCGCGGTGGTGGACGGCACCGGGGCGGGGGCCGACGACGTCGGGGCCGTGCTCTCCCGCGCGGCCGGTGCGGCGGGGGCGGCCGCCGCGGTCACCACGTCCCGGCGCAGGATGAGCCCGCCGGGGCCCGAGCCGCGCACGGTGGAGATGTCGACCCCGCGGTCCTTGGCGAGCTTGCGCACGATCGGCGAGACGACCGTGGGCGCCAGGCGCGGGGCCGAGGCCATCGCGTCGTGGGCGGCACCCGCGGCCTGCGCCGCCCGGGCCGCGGCCTGCTCCGCGGCCCGCGCGGGGGCAGGCTCGGGGACCGGCCGGGCGGCGGAGGCGGCCGGGCCGGTGGCACCGGCCCGCTTCGGCCGGCGCCGGCGTCCGGCCGTGCCGCCGGCGGGCGTGCCGTAGCCGATGAGCACGCTGCCCGATCCTGCGTCGTCGTCGGAGGCCTCGGCGGCCGCCGCGGGGTCCGCCCCGGCGCGCTCCTCCTCCCGGTAGGACTGCCCGCCCTTCGGGCCGCCGCCCTGCGGGGCGGGCGTCCCGGCCCGGTCCCCGGTGTCGACGGAGATCAGCGGCGCGCCGACGTCGAGGGTCTGCCCCGAGGCGCCGTGCAGCTGGTGCACGGTCCCGGCGAAGGGGCAGGGCACCTCCACGGCGGACTTGGCGGTCTCCACCTCGGCGATCGGCTGGTCCACGGCGACGGTGTCGCCCACCTGGACGAGCCAGCTCACCAGCTCGGCCTCGGTCAGTCCCTCGCCGAGATCCGGCAGGGTGAACGTCTTCACGGTCATGGTCAGTCCTCCCACTGCAGGTCGTCCACGGCGTCGAGGATGCGGTCGACGCTCGGCAGGTAGTGCTCCTCGAGCTTGGGCGCCGGGTACGGGATGTCGAACCCGGTCACGCGGCGCACGGGCGCGGCCAGGGAGTGGAAGCAGCGCTCCTGGACGCGGGCCACGATCTCGGCGGCCACGGACGCGAAGCCCGGCGCCTCGGCCACGACCACCACGCGCCCGGTCTTCCGCACCGACGCGGCGACCGTCTCGTCGTCGAACGGGACGATGCTGCGCAGGTCCACGACCTCGAGCGAGCGCCCCTCGGCGGCGGCGGCCGCGGCGGCCGCCACGGCGGTCGGCACGGACGGCCCGTAGGCCAGCAGCGTGGCGTCCTCGCCGGCGCGGGCGACGACGGCGCGGCCCTCCCGGCGCTCGGGCGCCCCGTTCTCGTAGCGGTCCCTCAGTTCGGCCAGGTCCACGGGGGCCTTGGACCAGTAGAGCTTCTTGGGCTCGAAGAACACGACGGGGTCGTCCGAGTCGATCGCCTCGCGCAGCATGAGGTAGGCGTCCTCGACCGTGGCGGGGGTGAACACCTTCAGCCCGGGGGTGTGGGCGTAGTAGGCCTCGGAGGAGTCGCAGTGGTGCTCCACGCCGCCGATGCCGCCGGCGTAGGGGATCCGGATGACGATCGGCAGGCGCACGGCGCCGCGGGTGCGGTTGTGCATCTTCGCGATGTGCGAGGCGACCTGCTCGAAGGCAGGGTAGGCGAAGGCGTCGAACTGCATCTCGATGACGGGGCGCATCCGGTTCATCGCCATGCCCACGGCCATGCCGGCGATCCCGGACTCGGCCAGCGGGGTGTCGAAGCACCGGGTGCGGCCGAAGCGCTTCGTCAGCCCGTCGGTGATGCGGAAGACGCCGCCGAGGGTGCCGACGTCCTCGCCGAAGACGACGACGGCGGGGTCGGCGGCCAGCGCGTCGGCCAGGGCGGTGTTGAGCGCCTGGGCGAAGGTGGCGGGCTTGACCGCCGGGGCCTCGCCGGCCGGGGCGGGGGCGTGCAGGGTGCTCACTGTCCGGTCTCCTCTCGGGCGAGCTCGGCGGTCAGGAACTGCTCCTGCTCGGCGAGCTGCGGGGTCTGCTCGGTGTAGACGTGGCGGAACAGCTCGAGCGGGTCGATCTCCACGTCGGCGTTCATGCCGTCGCGCAGGGCCGAGGCGACGTCCTCGGCGGCGGCGGCGATGCGCTGCTCCGCCGCGTCGTCGAGCACGCCCTCGGCGCCGAGGTAGGCGCGCATCCGGGTCACCGGGTCCTTGGCGATCCACTCCTGCACCTCGGCGTCGTCCCGGTAGCGGGTGGCGTCGTCGGCGTTGGTGTGCGCCTGCATGCGGTAGGTGTGCGCCTCCACGAGGAGGGGCTCGGACTCGGAGCGGGCCAGGTCCACGGCGCGCCGCAGGGTGGCGAGCAGCGCCACAAGGTCGTTGCCGTCCACGCGCTCGCCGGCCATGCCGTAGCCGACCGCCTTGTGGGCGAGGCTCGGGGCCGCGGACTGCTGGGACAGGGGCACGGAGATCGCGTAGCCGTTGTTCTGCACGAAGAACACGACCGGCAGCTTGAACACGGCCGCGAAGTTCAGGGCCTCGTGGAAGTCGCCCTCGCTGGTGGCGCCGTCCCCGCACATCGCCAGGACCACGGTGTCCTCGCCGCGCAGCTTGGCGGCGTGGGCCACGCCCACCGCGTGCAGCAGCTGGGTGGTGAGCGGGGTCGACTGGATGCCCACGTGGTGCTCGTGCGGGTCGTAGCCGCTGTGCCACTCGCCGCGGAAGATCGCCATGACCTGCATCGGGTCCACGCCCTTGGTCATGACCGCCACGGTGTCCCGGTAGGTGGGGAACAGCCAGTCGCCCTCCTCGAGGCACAGGGCGGCCGCCACCTGGCAGGCCTCCTGGCCGTGGCTGGACGGGTAGACGGCCATCCGGCCCTGGCGGACCAGCGCGGAGTTCTGGTCGTTGACCCGCCGCCCGACCACCAGCTTCTCGTAGGCGCCCAGCAGGACGTCCGGGGCCGGCAGCGGGTACTCGTGGCCGGGGCCGGTGCCCTGCTCCTCGGGGGCGAGCAGCCGCCCGCTCGGGTCGACCATGCGGATCTCGCCGCGGGCCGGGAGCATGTACTGCTCCGGTGTGATGCCGAAGCTCTGGGAGGCCCGGAGGATCGGGTCCTCGGGGGTCTCGACGGTCTGGCTCATGGTGTCCCCTCGGTCGGTCCCCGGTGCGGCCGCGGTCCGGGGAGGGCAGGAAGGTGGTGCGGCTCTGTCTCCCCAGTATGGGAACCGGGCATGGTTCGTATCCACAGAGCGGGGAAAATGCAGAAGTCTGAGACGGACAGTGCACCGCGCGTGGACGAAATGTTCTAGTGTGGCGTGGAGCACACGCATTCGTCCGACACGTTCCGGGCCCCGCGCCCGACCCGCCCCGAAGGAGCCCGCCGTGCCCTCGACCCCCGTGCCGCTGGACGAGACCGACCGGAAGATCCTCGCGGAGCTGTCCCGGGAAGCGAGGCAGTCCGTGACGGCGATCGCCGCGGCCGTGCACGTCTCCCGCGCCCACGCCTACGCCCGGATCAACCGGCTCCGGGACGAGGGGGTGATCCTGCGCTTCAGCACCGTGATCGACCCGGTCCGGGCGGGCCTGCAGGCCTCCGCGTACGTGACGCTCAAGCTCCAGCAGAACACCTGGCGGGAGCTGTGCGCCCAGCTCCAGGCGATCCCCGCCGTGCACCACATCGCCCTGGTGGGCGGGAACTTCGACGTCATGCTCCTCGTGCGGGCCGTGGACACCGTGCACCTGCGGCAGGTGATCTTCGAGCACGTCCAGCAGCTGCCCGGCGTGGTGGACACCCAGACGTTCCTGATCTTCGAGGACATCGACACCCGGGCCTGACGCGCCGGCCCCGCGCCGGGCCCGGCGCGCACGGCCGGCGTCACGAACCGTCACGGTCGTCATCTTCCGACGCGGAGGGACACCCACTACCTCTGCGCATAGTGTTGTTCCAGCTTCACGAGACGTGACCGCCAAGCTCCGACTTGGTCACGCACCAACCCCATGCTCATTGGGTGGTTCGGATGAGGAAGCGGCCTGCATCTTCCGCGGCGTGCCCACCGGGCCCGCGCGGATGACCGGTGCGGGTAAGAGCAAGGCACAGGAGCAGCGCCATGTCCATCCCCGTGACCGACCACGACCTCGCGACCCGGCAGATCCACGCCGGCACCCACGACCAGGTCGTCCAGCGCACCCTGACGGTGCCGATCTACCAGACCGCGGCCTTCGAGTTCCCGGACTACGAGGCGGCCCGGCAGATGTTCGCCCAGACCCGGGCAGGCTTCACCTACACGCGCACCGGCAACCCCACGGTGGCCGTGCTCGAGCAGCGGATCAGCGACCTCGAGGGCGGCGCGGGCGCCGTGGCGACCGGCTCGGGCCAGTCCGCCGTGGCCGTGGCGCTGCTGGCCCTGCTCGGCCAGGGCGCCGGGAAGCATCTCGTGGCCTCCGAGAAGCTCTACGGGGGCACGGTGGACCTGCTCACCGACTCCTTCGCTGACTACGGCATCGAGGTCTCCTTCGTGGACCCCACCGCCCCGGGGGCGTGGGCCGCGGCCGTGCGCCCCGACACCCGCGCGTTCCTGCTCGAGTCCATCGGCAACCCGCTGGCCACCCTCCCGGACCTGCCCGGGATCGCCGACGTCGCCCGGACCGCCGGCGTGCCCGTCGTCGTCGACAACACCCTCGCGTCCCCGGCCCTGTACCGGCCGCTGGAGAAGGGCGCGGACATCGTGGTGCACTCGGCCACCAAGTTCCTGGGCGGGCACGGCAACGCGCTCGCCGGGGCGGTCGTGGACGGCGGGACCTTCGACTGGTCCGCCCGGCCGGACAAGTGGCCGCAGTTCACCCAGGCCCGCGCCCGCTGGGGCGGACTCAGCCTCGTCGACAAGTGCGCCGCCGCCAGCCCCTACCTGCACCTGGTCCGGGCGAAGTACGTGCACGACCTCGGCACCACGCTCTCCCCGTTCAACGCCAGCCAGATCCTGCAGGGCACCGAGACCCTCGACCTGCGCGTGGCCCGCCACACGGCCTCGGCGCTGGCGGTGGCCGAGTTCCTGGCCGGGCACCCCGCCGTCGCCCGCGTCCACCACCCCGGCGTGCCCGGGGACCCCGGCGCCGGGATCGCGGCCCGGGACTTCCCGCGCGGGACCGGCTCCGTGTTCTCCTTCGACCTCGCCGCCCCGGACGGCGCCGTGGGCCCGTTCATCGACGCGCTCCGGCTGTTCAAGCTGGTCGCCAACATCGGGGACACCCGCAGCCTCGTGGCCCACCCGGCGGCCATGACCCACTGCCGCCTGACCCCCGAGCAGCGCCGGGCCGGCGGGATCGCCGAGACCACGATCCGGCTCTCGATCGGCCTCGAGTCCCCCCAGGACCTCGTGGCCGACCTCGGCCAGGCCCTCGACACCGTCGTCACCGCCGTCCAGACCACCCGGAAGTGAGCCCCGCCATGACGTCCCCCACCGAGACCCGCACCCGCCACCGGGGCTTCACGACCACCGCCGTCCACGCCGGCCAGGAGCCCGACCCGCTGACCGGGGCGGTCATCCCGCCGATCTACCAGACCTCCACGTTCGCCCAGGACGGGATCAACGTGCTGCGCGCCGGGCACGAGTACAGCCGCGGCTCCAACCCCACCCGCAGCGGCTTCGAGGAGCAGCTCGCGGCCCTGGAGCGCGGCGAGCGGGGGTTCGCGTTCGCCTCGGGGATCGCGGCAGAGGACGCCCTGCTGCGCGCCGTGCTGCGCCCGGGCGACCACATCGTGCTCGGCGCCGACGGCTACGGCGGCACCAACCGGCTGATCACCCGGGTCCTCGCCCCGTGGGACATCGGGCACACGCCCGTGGAGATCACGGACCTCGACGCCGTCCGGGCGGCCGTGCGCCCCGGCGCCACGAAGGTGCTGTGGCTCGAGACGCCGTCCAACCCGCTGCTCGGCATCGCCGACGTCGCGGCGTGGGCGCAGCTGGCCCGGGACGCCGGGGCGCTGCTCGTCGTCGACAACACCTTCGCGTCCCCGTACCTGCAGACCCCCCTCGAGCTCGGCGCGCACGCCGTGGTGCACTCCACCACGAAGTACATCGGGGGGCACTCGGACGTGCTCGGCGGCGCCGTGGTCGTGGGCACGGCCCAGTGGCGCGGGGCCCCGCTCGCCGAGGCGGTCGGCTTCCAGCAGTTCGCCGCCGGCGCCGTGGCGGGCCCCCAGGACAGCTACCTGGCCGCCCGCGGGCTCAAGACCCTGAGCCTGCGGATGGAGCGCCACCAGGACAACGCGCAGCGGATCGCCGAGTGGCTCCTGGAGCGCCCCGAGGTCGCGCAGGTGCTCTACCCCGGGCTGCCCGGGCACCCCGGCCACGCGCTCGCCGCCGCGCAGATGCGCGGGTTCGGCGGCATGGTCTCCTTCCGGCTGACCGGCGGGGAGGCCGCGGCCCGGGCGGTGGCGGAGGGCACCCGGCTGTACTCGCTGTCGGTGAGCCTGGGCGGGGTGGAGTCCCTGATCTGCTACCCCTCGGAGATGACGCACGCCTCCGTGAAGGGCACTGCGCTGGCCGTGCCCGTGGACCTGGTGCGGCTCTCGGTGGGCATCGAGGACGTCGAGGACCAGTTGGAGGACCTCGAGCGCGCGCTCACCGCCTGACCGGTCCTTTCCGCCCGGTCGGCTGCGCCGCCGGCGCCGCCGGCGGCGCCGGCGGCGCCGGTTCCGCCGGGTCAGCGGGCGGCGCCCGGTCCGCCCCCTGGGTCCGGCCTGACGGCCGCGTCCGGCTCCGGCCAGGCCGGAGCCGGATCCTCCCGGCCGAGGAGCAGCCGGCGGACCAGGTGCACGAGCATGGCAGTGAACACCATCGCCCAGGCGCTCAGGGCCACCCACAGCCAGACGGCCCCGACCAGACCCACGATCGGCAGGTCGTCCGCGCGGCCCAGATAGATGCTGGCCACGGCGTACATCCCCAGCGGGAAGACCACACTCCACAGCGAGGACTCGTAGCGCAGCGGCACCCGGTGCAGGCGGTGGCGCCACCACCCGGCCGCCACCAGGGCCGGGATCAACCAGGTGGCGAACGCCCAGAAGACCAGGCCCAGACCCGCCACGAGCCCGCGGACCACAGCGACCATCGGGGTGTCGGACATCTCCACGATCCGGGAGGCCGCCAGCACGGTGATGGCGCACGCGCCCATCGCCACCCAGTACGGCGGGGTCAGGTCGACCGGCCGCAGCGGATAGAGCATCATGCGCAGCGTCACGAGCACGCCCGCCGCGGCGTAGAGGAACAGCCCCACGGACCAGCAGGCGACCGCGACGACGGAGAGCACGTGCCGCCAGGCGTCGCTGCCCACCACCGGGTCCAGGGCCGCGGCGGCCACGGCCACGGACTGGCTGGCCACCACCCAGATGAACCAGGTCCCGTTGGCGGTGCTGACCACGGGGCGGGTGCGCCGGGAGAGCACCGCGCTCCACGGGACCACGTAGCCGAGGCCCAGCCACACCGCCCCGGCGAGTCCTAGGAGCGCGGCCGTGGCCCCGTGCCAGCCCGTCGTCGCGAGCCGGGACGCCAGCACGTTCGTGCCGGCCACGAAGGTGAAGAAGCCGAACGCGCGGCGAGGGTCGAGGAACTCCACGACGAACTCTCGCCGGAAGACGGCGAACCGCCAGACGGTGAGCAGGCACAGCGCCGCCCAGCTGCCCGCGCACACCGCGAGCAGGGCCGTGGACAGCGCGGCGAAGCCCTGCATCTGCAGGCCCACCGAGAGGATGCCGCTGGCCATGACGAGGGCGAAGTAACCGGGCGCCAGGCCGCGGACGCCGCCGAGGACACGTTGTCGGAGCGATTCGGCCACCTGCCCAGGCTACCGGGGCCCCGCCCGCGGCCCCGCTCCGTGCGGCTGCCGGGACGGTACTGCCCCGGCGGAACTAGCCTTGGACGCATGAGCACCGGCACCCGGAACGACGACATCAGCGCATCGCTCGAGCTCCCCGGGCCCGTGGTGAGCACCCACTGGCTGGCCGAGCACCTCCAGGACCCCCGGCTGGTGCTCGTGGACGCGAGCTCCACGCTCAACCGGACCGAGGAGGCCCTCCCCGGGGCGGTGCTCCTGGACCTGGACGGGCCCTTCTCGGACCCGTCCTCGGACCTGCCGCACACGGCGCCCCCGGCGGAGCAGCTGAGCGCGGCGGCCCGGGCGCTCGGCATCTCGCGCACGAGCACGGTGGTGGCCTACGACGCCAAGGGCGTCTTCGCGTCCGCCCGCGTCTGGTGGCTGCTCCGGACCGCGGGCTTCGACCGGGTCGCCGTCCTCGACGGCGGTCTCCCGGCGTGGGCCGCGGAGGGCCGGCCCACGGGGGCGCACGCCGCGCCGCCGGCCGAGCCCGGCGACGTGGAGCTCGTGCCCCGTCCGGGCGGCTTCGTCGGGGCGGAGGACGTCGCCCGCGCCCTGGCCGACCCGGGCGCCACCGTCCTGGACGCCCGCTCCGCCGGCCGGTTCGCGGGCACCGAGCCCGAGCCGCGGCCGGGTCTGCGCCCCGGGCACATGCCGGGGGCGGTCAGCCTGCCCTACACCGACCTGCAGGACGGACAGGGGCGGCTGCTGCCGCTGCCGCAGCTGCGGGAGCGGATCGCGGCGGCCGCGCCCGAGGGGCGGCGGATCGTCACCAGCTGCGGCTCGGGCCTCACGGCGTGCGTCCTGGCGCTCGGCGCCCACCTCGCCGGCCGCGAGGACGTCGCGGTCTACGACGGCTCCTGGAGCGAGTGGGGCCGCCCCGGTCCCCGGCCCGTGGCGGGCCCCGAGGGGCTCAGCCGCGGGCCGGTGTCTCCCCGGCAGGACTGATCCGCGCCGCGGCCCCGTCGGCCTGGTCTGCCTGGTCCGACTGTCCCGGGGCGCCGGGGGCGGGGTCGTCCAGCGCGGCGGCGGTGGCGAGGATGTTGCGGGCCATGGACGGGAAGATGAAGCCGTGGAAGGGCCACACGCCCCACCAGTAGAGCCGGCCCGGCAGGCCCCGGGGGAAGAAGATGGCCCGCTGCCTGTACCGGCTGCCCTCGCCCTCGGGCTCCACGGACAGCTCGAGCCACGCCCGGCCGGGGGCGCGCATCTCGGCGTGCAGGAGCAGCTTGTGCCCCTCCTCCATGGCCTCGACGCGCCACCAGTCCACGTACTCGCCCACCTGCAGGTCCGTGGCGTCGCGGCGGCCGCGGTTCAGGCCGGCCCCGCCCACGAGCTTGTCCATGACGCCGCGCACCTGCCACGCCAGGGGCAGCGAGTACCAGCCGTTGCGCCCGCCGATGGACTCGACGACCCGCCACACCTGCTCGGGCCGCGCCGGTCCCGTGCGGCTGCGCTCGTCCACGAACACGGTGCGCCCCGCCCAGTCCGGGTCCGAGGGCAGCGGGTCCGCGGCCGCCTCGGAGGAGCTGTAGTGGACGTCCCACGTGGTCTCCACGGAGTTGTCCTCGATCTTCTTCAGCGCGAGCGCCACGGCGCGGCGGTAGCCGGCCAGCCCCTCGGGGGGCGGCGGGATGTGGTCGTCGATGTCGTGCTCGCCCGACACGGCGTCGTGCTGCAGCGACTGCACGAGCGGCACGGCCAGGCCCAGGGGGATCGGGGTGACCATGCCCACCCAGAACCCGGACAGCCGGGGCGCGGGGAGGGGGAAGTGGAAGACCACCCGCCGGCGCAGCCCGGCCACCCGGGCGTAGCGGCGCATGGCGTCCGCGTAGGTCATGACGTCGCGGGAGCCGATGTCGAAGGTGCGGTTGAGGCCCTCCGGCAGGTCCATGGCGTGGATCAGGTAGTACAGCACGTCACGGACGGCGATGGGCTCGATGCTGTTGGTCACCCAGGACGGCGCCGGCATGATCGGGAGGGTGTCGCCGAGGTGGCGGATCATCTCGAAGGACGCCGAGCCGGAGCCGATGACCACGCCGGCCTGGAAGACCACCGCCGGGACCGAGCTCGCGAGCAGGATCTCGCCCACCCGGACCCGGGAGCGCATGTGCTGGGACAGCTCCACGCCCTGGGGGTGCAGCCCCGAGAGGTAGACGATGCGCCGCACCCCGGCCCGCTCCGCGGCCCGGGCCACGGTCCGGGCCATCTCGGCCTCCTCCTCCTCGAACTCCCGGGAACCGCCCATGGAGTGCACCAGGTAGTAGAGGGTGTGCACGTCCTGGCACGCGGCGGTCATCCCGTCGAGGTCGTTGAGGTCCGTCTCGGCGACCTCCACCCGGTCCCGCCACGGCACGGCGCGCAGCTTGCCGGGGGACCGGACGGCGACGCGCACGGTGTGCCCGGCCTCCAGCATCCTGGGCGCCAGGCGCCCTCCGATGTAACCGGTGGCACCGGTGATGAGGACGCGCTGGGGAGAGCTCATGGCCTGCCTTTCGTGCGGGTCCCGCGAGCCTACCAACGCCGCCCGACAGGAGCCCGGCCCGGTCCCGGCACGCGGAACGGCCGCGTGCCGGAGCATCGCGGCCGTTCGGCCCGTCGTCGTGCGGGGACGGATCAGGGCAGGGCCAGGCGGAACACCTTCGCCCACGCGGAGGCGACCTGCTTCGGCAGGGGCCCGGTGGTGTAGGGCAGCTCGTAGCGCTCGCAGATCTCGCGCACCTTGACGGCGACCTCGGCGTAGCGGTTCGAGGGCAGGTCCGGGAACAGGTGGTGCTCGATCTGGAAGGACAGGTTGCCGGTCATGAGGTGCATCAGCCTCGACCCGGAGATGTTGGCCGAGCCGATCATCTGCCGCACGTACCAGTCGCCGCGGGTCTCGCCCTCGATCTGCTCCTCGGTGAACGTGTCCGCCCCGGCGGGGAAGTGGCCGCAGAAGATCACGGCGTGCGCCCAGACATTGCGGACGGCGTTGGCGGTCAGGGTCGCGGTCAGGGCCTGCTTCCCGGAGCCGGCCAGGGCCGCGGCGGCGGGGGTGGCCACGTAGTCCTTCGCGGCCTGCTTCAGGAACTTCGCCCCGAGGGCCTTCAGGCTGCGCCGGAGCTCCGACTTCGGCTTGCGGCCCTCGCGGTACTCGTCGAGCTCGAGGTCGTAGATCGCGATCCCCCACTCGAAGACCGGGGCGAGCAGCGCGTTGTACACCGGGTTGCCGAGGTTCCAGGGCTTCCACTCCTGGTCCTCGTCCATGCGCAGGATGGTGTACCCGACGTCCCGGTCCTTGCCGACCACGTTGGTCCAGGTGTGGTGCAG
Organism: Kocuria sp. CPCC 205231; assembly: GCF_040980965.1. Taxonomy (NCBI): domain Bacteria; kingdom Bacillati; phylum Actinomycetota; class Actinomycetes; order Micrococcales; family Micrococcaceae; genus Kocuria; species Kocuria sp. CPCC 205231. The sequence continues at coordinate 80,599 of NZ_JAVKPP010000015.1, forward strand.
GTCGTTGTGGGTGTGCTGCCACGCCCGGGACGGGGTCACGAAGTCCCACTCCCAGGTGGTGGAGTGGATGTCGGGATCGCGCATCCAGTCCCACTGCCCGTGCAGCACGTTGTGCCCGATCTCCATGTTCTCCAGGATCTTGGCGACGGTCAGCATGCCGGTGCCGGCGAACCAGGCGGGCTTGTGCTTGGCGAACAGCAGCGTGGCGCGCCCGGCCAGCTCGAGGGAGCGCTGCGTGGCGATGACGCGGCGGATGTAGGCCGCGTCCTTCGCCCCGCGGGTGGCGATCACGGACTCGCGGAGGGCGTCGAGCTCGCGGCCCAGCTCCTCGACCTGCTCGTCGGAGAGGTGGGCGGCGGCGGAGGGCTTGGCCGACTCGGTGGGGCGGCCCGAGTCGAGCAGGAAGGGGGTGACGATCGTCATGGTGTCGGTCCTTTCGGAACGGGGTCGGGGAACGAGTGTGGAAGCTTCGGGGTCAGGCGTCGAGGCTGACGGGACCGGCGGCCGTGGACACGCAGGTCTGGACGAGGTGGCCGGGCTCGCCGTGGACCTCGCCGGTGCGGGTGTCACGGACCTGCCCGGAGAGCAGCGGGGTCACGCACGCGTGGCAGATGCCCATGCGGCAGCCGCTGCGCATCATCAGGCCGGCGTCCTCGCCGGCGGCCAGGAGCGTCGTGGCGCTGTCGGCCTCGACCTCCTTGTCGGACTTCTCGAAGGTCACGCGCCCGCCCTCCCCGCCGGAGCCGGGGGCGACCACGGCGGCGAAGCGCTCGACCCGCAGCTCGCCCTCCTCCCGCTGCCAGAGCGCCTCGGCGGCGTCGAGGAAGTCGGCGGGGCCGCACGCGTAGGCGGCGCGGTCGCGCCAGTCGGGGCACGCGGCGTCGAGGTCGGCGGTGGCCGCGAGGTCGAGGCGGCGGCCGCGCTCGCCGGTGAACCACTGGACCAGGCGGAAGCCGGGGAACTGGTCGGTGAGCTCCAGCAGCTCCTCGCGGAACAGGGACTCCTCCGGGGAGCGCGAGGAGTGCACGAGCACCAGGTCGGCGTCCGGGCGGCGGGGCACGAGGGTGCGGATCATGGACATGACCGGCGTCAGGCCGCTGCCGGCGGTGAGCATCAGCAGCGGGCGCGGGCTCTCGGGGAGGACGAAGTCGCCCTCGGGCGGGGCGAGGAACAGCACGTCACCGGGCCGGGTCCCCCGGACGAGGGCGGTGGAGACCTTGCCCATCGCCGTCACCGTGATCGCCGGGTCCTGGCCGGCGCCCGTGCTGAGGGAGTAGGAGCGCCAGTGCCGCACGCCGTCGATCTCCACGCCGATGCGGGCCCACTGGCCGGCCTCGTGCGCGTTCCAGCCGCGGCCGGGGCGGAAGCGGATCGTCACCGAGTCCGCGGTCTCGGGCACCACGGCGGTCACCAGGCCGCGCAGCTGGCGGGCGCTGGCCAGGGGGTCGATGAGCCGCAGGAAGTCCTCGGGGGAGCGGGGCGTGGTGAAGGCCGAGGCCAGGCGGGTGAACAGTCGCAGTTGGGGCACGTAATAACTGTGCCCCAAATCCGACGGCAGTTCTCGTCCCGTCGCGTACTCTTTCAGCAGAGAAATTGTGGTGTCGACATGAAAGCGGGGGATCGTGGAGCGGGTGGACCACACGACGGAGCACGCGGGACCGGCGGGGCGGGCGGACCGGGAGCTGCCGTGGACCTCCCTCCCGCCGGCGCTGACCCCCCTCCTGGTCCCGCACCTGCCCGCGGTGACGGAGGAGCTGCTGGACGCCGTGCGGCTCGACGTCCCGGTCTACGCCCGACCGCTGGAGGGCCTGTTCGGCGACAGCATCCGGCGCGGGGTCGAGGTGGCCCTGACCCGGTTCCTGCAGCTGCCCGGCACCCAGCAGCCCGCGCTGATGGGCGACGACCGGCGGGTCTACGAGGGGCTCGGCCGCGGCGAGGTGCGCGAGGGCCGGCCGATGGACGCCCTCTTCGCGGCCTACCGCTCCGGGGCGCGCACCACGCTGCGCTCGCTCTCCCGCGTGGCCATGGACGCGGGGTTCGAGGCGTCCGTGCTGATCGGCCTCGCGGAGTCCGTGTTCGCCTACATCGAGGAGCTCTCCGCGGCCAGCGCCGAGGGCTATGCCATGGAGCAGTCCGAGCGTGCCGGGGAGCGGGACCGTCTGCTGGACGCGCTCGCGGACATGCTCGTCCGCGGCCACGTGGTGGAGGACGCGGTGCGCACGGCCGCCGCCGCCGCGGGGTGGCCGGTGCCCGACCGGGTGGTCGTGGTGACGCTGGCCGCCGACCGGCGGGTGGGGCTGCGCTCGCGCCTCGGGGAGCGGGCGCTGCTCACGTCCCGCCCCGGCGACGTGGTGGCGGTGGTCCCCGAGCCCTCCTCGCCGACCGGCCGCCGGGAGCTGGAGCGCGCGCTCACCGGGCGGGGCGCGGTGATCGGCCCGGGCCGGCCCTGGTACGCCGCCCCCGAGTCCCTGCGCCTGGCCGTGCTGACCCGGGACCTGCTGCAGCGGGAGGAGCCGGCCGACGCCGGGCCGCTGTGGGTCTCGGAGCACCTCATGGAGCTCGTCCTGCACAGCGAGCGCAGCGTGGTCGCGGACCTCGCCGCGCAGTGCCTGGCCCCGCTGGACGAGCTCAAGGCCGGGCAACGGGAGCGGCTGGTCGCGACCCTGCTGTGCTGGCTCGAGCACCACGGGCAGCGCGCGGCGATGGCCGCCGAGCTGAACATCCACGAGCAGACGGTGGGCTACCGGGTGAACCAGCTCCGGGAGGTCTTCGGGGACCGCCTCAACGACCCCAGGAGCCGGTTCCAGCTCGAGCTGGTGCTGCGCGCCGGCTTCCGCTGAGACGGTGCCCCGGCCGGGCTCAGCCGGTGCGCTTGTAGGCCTCCCGCTCCCGGGCGTCGGCGTCGATCTGCTCCTGGACCGTGATCGCGCTCCCACCCCGGTGCGCCGGCATCCACCACGCACCCGGCTCCGGGGTCACGGGGTAGCTGTCGATGCACCGGTCGATCCCCTCCTGCAGCACCGCGCGCAGCCGGGCGCTCGCGGCGCGGACGTCCTCGTCGGGGTCCACCCGCAGCACCGGGCCGACGTGCACGCGCACCGGTGTGCGCCACACGTCGCGCAGCCGGATCCGGCCGCGCCCGCGGGTGAGCATCCGGTGGCCGCCCCACACGGACACCGGGATGACGGGGGCGCCGGTCTCGGCGGCCATGCGCACGGCGCCGGTGCGCAGCGGGCGCACGGTCCAGCTGCGGCTGACCCCGCCCTCCGGGAACACCGCGAGGAACTCGCCGCGCGCCAGCTTCGCCACGGCCTCGGCGTAGGCCGGGGCGCCGTCGGCGCGGTCGACGACGACGTGGTCGCACAGCCGGCACACCGCCGTGACGAAGGCGCTGCCGGTGTGCTTGCGGGTGATGAGGAAGCGGGAGTGGGCCCGCAGCCGGCGCCAGACCACCAGCTGCGCGAAGACGAAGTCGAGGTAGCCGAAGTGGGTCACCGCGACGACGGCGCCCCGGCCCGGGCGGACCTCCCGGTGCAGGCCGCGCACCACCTGGTCGGTGGGCAGGTGCTCCTCGCCCGAGGCCAGCAGGGGCACGCGGAAGAGCTTCACCGCGGCGAGGCCGGCGAGCACGATGGCCCGGTAGGCGTACTTGTTGGGGCGCAGCTGCGGAGCCACGGGCCTCCCTCGGGAAGAGACCCGCGGGGGCGGGCCGGGAACGGTCTGCCGAGAATCGTAGACCAGCGCGCGGCGCGGCGCCGTCGTCGGTGCCGTGCGTGACGGCGGGGATCCGCCGCCGTCGAGTGCGGTCTTCCCCCATACCGGGCGCGGGCCCCGCCCCGATACGCTGGCTGCACCGCGCCGGTCCGGCGTCCGCTGCACCCGGTGCCGCGACCGGTTCCGCCACTGCCCACCAGGAGAACCCCATGTCCTACCTTCCACCGTCAGCACCCCGTCCGCAGTACCGGGCGCAGGGGGACGACCGCACCATCGCGGTCCTCACCCACCTGTCCGGACTGATCGGCGCGCTGGTCTCCGTCGGGTGGCTCGGATTCGTGGGTCCCCTCGTCGTCTGGCTCGTCCACCGCGACAAGAACGCGTTCCTGCGCGCCACCTCCGCCGGGTCGTTCAACTTCAACCTGTCCATGTGGCTGCTCAACGTGGTGGCGTGGGTGTGCCTGTTCACCGTGATCCTGATCCCCGTGGCGATCGTGCTGTGGATCCTCGCCGCGGTCCTGCTCGTGGTGTGCCACGTCCTGGCCGTGCTCAAGGCCAACAAGGGCGAGGTGTACCGCTACCCGCTCCAGCTGCCGGTGCTGCAGTGACGTCCTTCCGGACCGGCCGGCGGCATCCTCCGGACGGTCCGGAACCATTCCTTCGGCCGATGGCCGAGGCTTCCCGGCTCTCGTAGATTCTGAGCCATCACCCGGGGAACCCGCCGGATGATGCACCCCCCACAGAAACCTCGGGAACACAGGAGCTCTTCATGACCACCCCCCGCACCCCCTCCGTCCGCACGGTCCTGCCCGTCTCGGCCGCCGCCTCCGTCGCCGTCCTCGGCCTCGTCCTCGGCGGTGTCGGCATCGCCTGGGTCGCCGGCTCCCTCGGCATCTCCGCCGCGTCCGCGAGCCAGATCGTGGCCGCGGTCGAGGCAGGCGGCTGGGCGCTGACCCTCGTGGCCGCGATGTTCGGCTTCGGCATCGGCGGCGCGGTCGTCGGCACCATCCGCTGGTACCTGTCCAAGAAGGCCCGCAACCTGGCCATCGCCTGAGCCGCCGCCCGCTCCGCCGACCCTGCCGGGACCCCGCCATGAAGACCGTGCCCACGGACCTCCGCACTGCTCCCCGCGACGCCCGGGCCGCGCGCCGCACCCTCGGGTGGGCGGCGGCGGCCGCCACGGCGCTCTTCGTGGCGGGGTTCCTGGTGGGCTACGAGAGCATCTCCCGCGTCCCCGCGACCCTGCAGGACACGGCCGGCGCCGGTCAGGACCACGACGGGTCCTTCGGCGCCATCGTGGTCCGCAACCTCGGCGCCGCCGCCCTGCTCTACAGCGGCGTACTCACCGGCGGCCTGCTGACCGGCACGTCCCTGGCGCTGCTGTCGGTCTACGTGGGGGCCACGGCGAAGATCGGCGTGCTCAACGTCGGCGCCGCCGCGCTCGTCGGTGCGGCCGGGTGGTACGCGGGGCTCGAGTTCCTCGGCTGCCTCGTGGCCGCGGCCGCGGGCCTGCTCCCCCTCACCGCCGCCCTCACCGCCCGCCGGCACGGCCTGGTGCGCGGCTACCTCACGGCGCTGCCGGCCTCCCTCGGCGTCCTCGCCCTCGCCGTCGCCCTCCTGCTCGCCGCCGCGGGCATCGAGGCGGCGCTCATCGCCCGGCGGTGAGCGCCGCCGTTCCCCCGCTATCGGAAGGCCCCCGATGTCCAGCCTCCACGTCTCCGCCCACCCCGGCGCCGGGACCCCTGCCACCCGTCCGCTGCCGGCGACCACCCGGCCCGTCCGGACCGTCCTCTGGGCGGTGGGGCTCGGGCTGCTGCTGCTGCGGCTGCCGGCGACCACCGACCAGATGCAGGACCAGGCCGCGGCGGCCGTGACCGGCGAGCTGGAGGGGGTCGACCCGTCCCTGATCGGGCTCTCGGTCAACGTCGCCGTGCTCGTCGGCGTCCTGGTCTTCGCCGTGGTCCTCGCCCTGTACCTCTGGTTCGCCGGGCTCCTCGAGAGCAGACTCCTCCCGCAGGGCCTGCCGCTCGGCGGCGGGCAGCGGATCGGGCTCTACACGCTGGTGGTCGGCGGCCTCACGGTGCTGTCCCAGGGCTTGGCCCTGGCCACCGGGCGGATGGCGGAGGGACCCGTGGAGGCCGCCGCGGTGCTGGTCCTCGCCCTCGCCGCGGCGCTGCTCTACCGCGGCCGGTGGAGGTCCTGCGGCGCCGGCCGCCAGGTGCTCGTGGTCGTCGTCGCCGTCGCGACCGCCGCGCTCGTCGCCATGGTGTGACCCGGCCACCGTTCCCGCCGCCGGCCCCGCCCCCCCACCACTCATCAGATCCTCGACCACCAGGAGTGCCCACCGTGCCGACCCTCACCCAGAACCACGTCCGACTGGTCCTCGTCACCGTGGCCGTCCTGAGCGCCGCAGCCCTGACCGCGATCCTCCTCGAGGGCCGGGGCACCAGCACCGTCCCGGTCGGGCTGTGGTCCCTCCTCGTGGGCGGGCTGGCGGTCGCCGGGGTGCTCCTGCCGCTCGTGGCCGCCGCGACCCCGCTGTCCCGCCCGCGCTCCGTGGCACCGGCCGTGCTGCTGTTCCTGGCCATGACGGCCCACGCGACCTTCCTCGACGAGCAGCTGAGCGGGTTCCCCGTGGGCTGGCTGTGCACCATGGGCGTGGTCGTCGCCCTCGCGGGCACGGTCGTGCTCCTGTTCAACGCGCTCGGGCTGCGCCGGGAGCGGTCCGGGACGCGCAGCAGGCTCTCGTGACGACCAGCGCGACCGCGAGCCCCACGAGCGGGTCGGTGCGGCGGCGGCCGCCCGCCCCGCCGGCCCGCCGCCGTCTCCGGCTCCTGGCGGACCTGCGGATCGCGGACCTGCTGCAGGCGCTGGGCACGTCCGTGCCGGTGGACACGGCCCGCCGCATCGTGGTCGGGGCCGCCGCCGGAGCCGTGCTTCTGGCGCTCGCGGCCGGGATCCTCGCGGCGCGCGCGGCCGCGGTGCTGGCGCCGGGCGCGGACGTGGTCGGGCTCTTCGTGCTGCTCTGCGCCTACGCCGGGCTCGGCGCCCTCGCGGGCGAGACCCTCGGCCGGTTCCGCAGCTGCGTCAGCGACCACCCGCAGCGGGACTTCTTCGTGGGCCTCGACGTCCGGGCCGCGGACGTGTTCGTCGTCCACGCCCTCCCGCGCGTGGCCGTGGCGAGCGCCGTGTGGGGCGCCGCGGGCCTGGGGGTGCTCGCCGGGTCCGTCCTGGCCGGGCACGGGCCCGGGGCCGCGGGGACGGCACTGCTGCTGGGGACGCCCGTGGCCTTCGGCGCGCTGACGGCCGCCGGGGCGCTGCGCTCCGCCGCCCGCCCCGAGAACGGGCGCCGGCACTTCCCCGCGGTGCTCGCGGCGGCGTCCGTCCTGGCCGGGGCCGGGGCGCACGGGGCGCTGCTGCTGCTGGCCCCCCTCGTCCCCGGCGCCCTCGTCCCGGCGGCCGGTGCGGCACCCGGTCCCGCGCCGGGGCTGCCGGAGCCCGTCCTCCTCGCCGGTCTCACGGCGGTCGCGGCCGTCGGCGCGGCCGGTGCCGTCGCCGGCCGCCGCGCCCTCGCGGCGGTGTCCTTCCCGGCCCGGCGCGCCGCGCCCCCGGTGCGCCGGCCGCGCCTGAGCGGTCCCGCGGTCCTGCAGTTCGCCCGGGTGCTGGGCGTCCAGCGGGCGCACGGGTGGCGCCTGCGGGCCCAGCAGCGGATCACCGCCGCGGTCGCCGCCGCGACCGCGGCGCTGCTCGGGGCGACCTCCGCCGGTCTCCGGATGCCGCCGCTGCCCGCCGTGCCGGACGTGGCGTGGGAGGCGGCGCTGCGGCCCACCCTGGGCTTCGCCGCCCTCATGACGGGTCTCGCTCTCGCGGAGCTCGTGAGCTCGGACATCGGTGCCTTCCGCTACGGCCGCCACCTGCGCACCGCCGTGGAGTCCGGGGCGTCCCGCTCCTCCGTGGCGCTGGGGCACCTCACCGCGCTCACCCTGCCGCTGCTGCTGCCGGGCCTGCTGCTCGTCGTCGCGGCCCGGGTACTGACGGGGACCCTGTCCGCGGCGCCCGCGGCCGTGGTGCTGGGCGCGGTGTGGGCCGCGACCGTCGCGGAGCACCTGCTGCCCCCGCCGCGCACGGTCGAGGGGACGGGCGCGGACAGCCCGCTCACGGGGGTCCTCACCGTCGTCCTCGCCGCCGCGCCCGTGGCCGTCCCGCTGACCTTCCCCGCCACCGACCCCTGGATCGTCCCCCTGCTCGCCCTGACCCTCGCCGGAGGTGCCCTCGCATGCCTGCACCGCTCCCTCACCCGCCGCTGATCCACGTCGAGGCGGTGAGCGCCGGCTTCGACGCCGGGCGCCCCGTCCACCGGGGGCTCACGCTGCGGATCGACGCCCCCGGGCTGACGCTGCTGCAGGGCCCCAACGGCTCCGGCAAGTCGACGCTCGTCGAGGTCCTCAGCGGGCACCTGCCGCAGACCGCGGGCACGGTCACGCTCGCCGGCGTGGACGCACGCTCGCCGGAGGCCTCCCGGGTGCGCCGGATCTGCCGCACCGAACCGGCGCTCTACCCCACGATGACCGCACGGGACCACGTGGTGTTCGCGAGCGGCTGGTGCGGCGCCGACCCGCAGGAGGGGCTGCGCCGGGCGGAGCGCCACGGGCTCGGTCCGTGGCTGGACGAGGCCGCCGAGCACCTGTCCACGGGCAACCGGCGCAAGCTGTGGACGATCGTGTGCACCAGCGGCGACTTCGACGTCGTCGTCCTGGACGAGCCGTTCAACGGACTGGACGGCGCGTCCACGACGGTGCTCTGCGAGGAGCTCACGGAGTGGGCGGCGCGGCGCGCGGTCCTGGTGGTGTCCCACCGCCCGCCGGCGCAGCTGGCGCCGGACGCGGTGCTGACCCTTCCCGGCGGCGCGGACCCGCGGGCGGCTCAGGACGAGGGGATCGTCACCAGCCCGGTGCGGTAGGCCTTGATCACCACCTGCACCCGGTCCCGCACCTCCATCTTCGTGAGGATGTGGCTGAGGTGGGACTTGACGGTCGGCTCGGACACGAAGAGCGCGGCGGCGATCTCGCGGTTGCTGAGGCCCTCGCAGAGCAGGGCCACGACCTCGCGCTCCCGCGCCGAGAGCCCCTCCACCGCGGCGACGTCCTCCGGGCGCGGCGCCGCCGGCTCCGGGTCCGCGACGACGCTGCGGACGAGGGTGGCGGCCACCCGCCGGGAGATCGCGGCCTCCCCGGCCAGCACGCTGCGCACGGCGCCCACGATCTCGTGGGGCTCGGAGTCCTTGACCACGTAGCCGCTCGCCCCGGCCCGGAGCGCTGGGATCACCCAGTCCTCCGAGTGGAACGTGGTCACGGCCAGCACCTTCACCTCCGGGTGCTCGTGCGTGATCGCACGGGTGGCCTCGATGCCGTCCAGGACCGGCATCTGCAGGTCCATGACCACCACGTCCGGACGCAGGGCGCGGCACTGCTCCACCGCCGCCCGGCCGTTGCGGGCCTCGCCCACGACCACGAGGTCCTCCTCGGCGTCGATGAACACGCGCAGGGCGCGGAGCATGAGCTGCTGGTCGTCGACGATCAGGACCTTGACGGGGCTCGCCGCCGGCGCGTGCTCGTTCATGGCTCTCACCGTAGCGGAGAGGGGCCACGGCGTCGGCAGGACGGGGCCGCCCGGCGCACGGGTCCGCCCAAGGGATGACCCCCGGCCATCCTCCCGGATGACCCCGCGGACCCCACCCCTCGGCGACCATGGTTCGCGACCGCACACCGATCGGGTGCGGCGCCCTGCCGGAAGGACCCCCGTGAACACGCTCTCCGCCGCCTCGCTGCTCGCCGCACTGCTGCTGACCGCCGGTGGTGTTCCCACCGCCGCGGCCCAGGAATCGCCGGTCGCCCTGGCGCCGGTCCTGAAGGTCGACCCCGGCACCGACAGCCCGGACGGGCACACGAGCCGCGGGTGCTCGTTCCTCTTCCTGCGCTGGTGCTGATCCGGCGCGCTCCCGGACGGGCCCGGCGCCCGCGGCTATCCTCCGAGGTGGACCGGAGCACCGGGCCACCGCACCGGAAGGACCGCATGGCACGCCGCGCAGCGCAGCAGGACCGCCGGCCCGGCCTGGGCACGCTCCTGCCGCAGGGGATCGCCCGGGCCCGCCCCCTGCACCGGTGGGTGCGGGTGGCCCTGCTGCTGTTCATCACGGTGAGCGCCCTGGACGCCGTCCGGCTCGTGCTGACCGGCCCGGGCCTGGGGTTCGGGGACCGGGACTACGAGCTGCTGCTCGTGGTCCTCGAAGCCGCCACGGTCGCCGTCCTGGCGCTGCGCTCCAGCTGGACGTGGCTGCCGCTCGCCGCGCTGCTGGTCCTGCTCCACCCCCAGACCAACCCGGGCAGCTACATGGTCGTGATCCCGCTGGTCCTGGCCTTCACCGCCTACGGGGCGGCCCTGCCCGGACTCGCCGCGGCCGTCGGGGCCTTCCTCGTGTGGCAGACCTCGTGGGCCGTCAACGTCTCGGTCGTGGGCCCGCAGTTCCTCTGGAGCTACGTGCCGCTGACCCTGGTCCTCCTCCTGCCCGGTCTCGTCCTGCGGGCCCTGAGTGCGCAGCAGGAGCTGGACCGCGTCGAGATCGCCGCGGGCCAGGAGCGCACGGCCCACGCCCTCGAGCAGCAGCGCCTCGAGCTGGCCCGGGAGCTGCACGACATCGTCGCCCACGACCTCACGCTCATCGCCATGCAGGCGCGCTCGGGGGCCTACTCCCGGGACCCGGAGACCATGAAGGAGGCCCTGGACGTGGTGGGCGACTCCTCCCGCGCGGCACTCAAGGACCTGCGCCGGCTGCTGGGGATCATGCGCGTGGAGCCGGGCGCCGGGCTCGCGCAGGACTCCAGCGCCGCCGCGGCCGTCGACACGGGCCGGGGCCTTGAGGAGGTCGCGGCCGCGCTGCGGGAGGTCGGGTTCCGCACCGACACCCGGGTGCGGGGCGACCTCGCGCGGATCCCGGAAGGGGTGCGGCCCACGGTCCAGCGGGTCCTCCAGGAGGGGGCGACGAACATCATGAAGCACGCGCCCGCCCGGACGAGCTGCGTGCTGGCCGTGCAGGTCGACGAGGCCGACGTCGTGGTCGAGGTGCACAACGCCGCGGGGCCGGGCTCCGGGCCCGGCCTCCCGGCCTCGGGGTACGGGCTGCTCGGGCTGCGCGAGCGCGTCCAGCTGCTCGGCGGGGAGCTAGCGGCGGGACCGGCGGACGGCGGCTGGCGCGTCGGCGCCCGCATCCCGCTGGGTCCGGCCGCCGTGTGAGACCACCACGACCGCCACGAGGACGAGCAGGGCCGCGCTGAGCCCGTCGAAGCCGATCAGCGCCAGCACCGGTCCGGCGAGCGCCCCGCCGGTCGCCCCGGCGAGGTTCATGAACAGGTCCGAGACGCCCTGCAGCTTCGGCCGCTCGGCCGGCGGGACGGCCTCGGCCACGAGCGTGGAGCCCGCGACCGTGGAGGCGGACCAGCCGAGCCCGAGCAGGACCAGGCTGACCGTCACCAGCACGGGGGACGTCGAGCCGAACCAGGACAGCACGAGGGACGCCACGAACAGGGCCTGGCCGAGCAGGACGGTGGGGCGGCGCCCGGCCCGGTCCGCGAGCCAGCCGAACACGGGGGCGAGGGCGTACATCCCGGCCACGTGCAGGCTGATGGTCAGGCCCACGACGCTCAGCGATGCCCCGTGGAGGGTCAGGTGCACGGGCGTCATGGACATGAGCGCCACCATGACGGCGTGGCTCAGCGCCACGGTGAGCACGGCCCGGCGGGCCGGCGACGAGGCCCGCAGCACCGCCAGCCCGCCCGCGGGGGAGGGCTTGCCCCTGCCCGCGGCCTCGCCGTCGGCCACGGCCAGCAGCAGGGGGTCCGGCCGCAGCGCCGTGAGGTAGACCAGGGCCCCGAAGGCCTGCGCCACGAGGGCGATGACGAATCCGCCCGTCAGCGCCGGCAGGCCCAGGGCCCGCCCGAGCAGCTCGCCCGGCTCGAAGAGGTTGGGGCCGAGCACCGCGCCGATCGTCGTGGACCAGACCACCAGGGAGAGGTCCCGGGCGCGGGTGTCGTCCGCGGCCAGGTCGGTCGCCGCGAACCGGGACTGGAGGTTGAGCGCCGAGCCGGCGCCGAGCAGGGCCAGGCCCAGCAGCAGGACGGGGAAGCTCGAGAGGACGGCGGCGCCGATCGTGATCGACGCGCCCGCCATGGCGGTGAACGCCCCGGTGCTGAGCGAGATCCGCCGGCCGCGGGCCTGGGCGAGCCGCGCGAGGGGGACGGCGAGCAGGGCCGCGCCGAGGGTGTTCATGGTCGCGGCCATGCCGGACCAGGCGGAGGAGCCGGAGACCTCGGTGACGAGGAGGGCGCCGAGGGCCAGGGTGGCGCCGACGCCCAGCCCACCGAGGATCTGGCCGAGGGCGAGGACGCGGACGACCCTCCGCTGCAGGGCGCGCCGCTCCACGGCGGGGTTCGTCGGGTGCATGACCGCCATCCTATACCCCTGGGGGTACTCGCTCCGGGTGTGTCGGAGCCTCTCGGTGTGGTTCGATGCTCGGCATGAGCTCCCTGCCCGATCCCGCGACCGGACTCGTCCTCGGCGAGGACGGGCTCGCCCGCCCCGTCTGGGCCGCCACGGACCCGCTCCTGCGCGAGTACTACGACACCGAGTGGGGCTTCCCCGTGCGGGACGAGCGGGGGCTCTACGAGCGGATCTGCCTCGAGGGCTTCCAGTCCGGGCTGTCCTGGGCCACGATCCTGCGCAAGCGGCCCGCCTTCCGGGCGGCCTTCGCGGACTTCGACCCGGACGCGGTCGCCGGCTTCGGCCCGGCCGACGTCGACCGCCTGCTGGGCGACGCCGGGATCGTGCGCCACCGGGGCAAGATCGAGGCCGCCGTCGGCAACGCCCGCGCCACCGTGGCCCTGCGCGCCGAGGGCGGGCTGACCGAGCTCGTGTGGTCGTTCCGCCCGGCGCGGACCCCGCGTCCGCGCACGGCGGAGGAGGTCCCGACCCGCTCGCCGGAGTCCGAGGCCCTGTCCCGGGCCCTGCGGGCGCACGGCTTCCGCTTCGTGGGGCCGACCACGATGCACGCGCTCATGGAGGCGGTCGGGATCGTCGACACCCACCTGCTCGGCAGCCACCGCCGGGGCAGCTCCGGGGTGTGGCCGGAGGCACCGGAGGGTGCGTAGGATTCCTGGCACCGAACCCGACGACGCCCCGCGTCGCCTTCCGGCAGGAGGCCCGGCCATGTACGACAACAGCGAGCAGCGCAGCGCGGTGCTGCCCCTGGTGCTGAGCACCGTGGGCTCCGTCCTGGTCGGCCTGGTGGTCCGGAGGCTGCGGGAGGACCGGGCGGCGGCCCGTGGCGGGACCGCCGCCGGGCCCGCCGGCCGGGACGCCCGGCGAAAGGGACGGGCCCGGCCCGCCCGGAGGAACACGCGCGGGCCGGTGCTCTGAGACCATGACGAGCCACGCGATCAGCTGGGTGGACGTCTTCTCGCCGGCGCCGCTGGGCGGCAACCCGCTCGCCGTCGTGCACGGGGCCGACGCCCTCGACGAGGACACGATGGCGCGCTTCGCCCGCTGGACCAACCTCTCCGAGACCACGTTCCTGCTCGAGCCCACGGTCCCCGGCGCCGACTACCGGGTGCAGATCTTCACCCCCGGCGGGGAGCTGCCCTTCGCGGGTCACCCCACGCTCGGGACGGCGTCCGCCTGGCTCGCCCTCGGCGGGGAGCCCGCGGGAGCGGACGTCGTCCAGGAGTGCGGGGTCGGGCTGGTGACCGTCCGGCGCCGCGAGGGCAGGCTCTCGTTCGCCGCCCCGCCCCTGACGCGCTACGAGCCCGTGGCGGAGCCCGCGCTGCTGGACCGGGTGGCGCGGTCCCTGCGGCTGGACCCGTCCGCGCTGCTCGACGTGTCCTGGCTGGACAACGGCCCCGGCTGGATCGGGGTGCGCGTGGCCGACGCCGGGACCGTGCTGGGCGTGCGTGCGGACTGGTCCGCCATGGCCGGGCTCAAGCTCGGCGTGGTGGGCCCCCACCCCGAGGGCGCCGAGTGCGCGGTCGAGGTGCGGGCGTTCGTGGGGGACTGGGTCGTGGAGGACCCGGTCACTGGCAGCCTCAACGCGGGCCTGGCCCGGTGGCTGACGGACAACGGGTGGGCCCCGGAGCGCTACGTCGCCGCCCAGGGCACCGTGCTCGGGCGCACCGGGCGCGTGCTGCTGGAGCGGGACGCGGACACCGTCTGGGTCGGCGGCCAGGTCAGCCCGGTGGTCCGCGGGACCGTGGAGCTGTAGCCGACGGTGCGGAGGGCGCCCTCGGTATCGTGGGGGCATGACCACCCAGGACATCACCTTCCGCACCCGCAAGTGGGTCGAGCCGGAGGACCTCAACGCCAACGGCACCCTGTTCGGCGGCAGCCTGCTCCGCTGGATCGACGAGGAGGCGGCGATCTACGCCATCGTCCAGCTCGGCAACCAGCGCGCGGTGACGAAGTACATGTCGGAGATCCTCCTGAACCCCGACCGGGACCGGATCCCCACCACGGCGCTGCCCGCGGTGCACGAGAAGGGACTCTGAGATGGCGGCACGGCGGCTGCGCGCCGAGCGGATCACCGACTCCGTCACCTACCACGGCGAGGGGCCGTGCTGGTCGGAGTCCTGGGGCGGGCTGCGGTGGGTCGACATGCTCGCCGGGGACGTGCTGTCCCTCGGCGCGGACGGCGAGGTGCTCCGCAAGCACGTCGGGGACGTCGTGGCCTGCGTGCGCCCGCGCGCGACCGGGGGAGCGGTGCTGGCCCTGGAGGCCGGCGTGGCCCTCGAGGACCCGGACGGCACCGTCCATCCGGCCGAGCAGCTCTGGGAGCCCGGGGCGGTCCGGATGAACGAGGGCGGGGCCGGCCCGGACGGCTCCTTCTACGTCGGCTCCATGGCCTGGGACCAGACGGAGGGCGCGGCCACGCTCTGGCGCGTGCACCCGGACCTGCGCGGGGAGCCGGTCCTGGAGGGCGTCACCGTCTCCAACGGCATCGCCTGGTCCCCGGACGGCGCGCTGGCCTACTACAACGACACGCCCACCGGGAAGGTCGACGTCCTCGACTGGTCCCCGGACGGGGGTCTGCACGGGCGCCGCACCTTCGTGGTGCCCGAGCTCGAGGAGGGGGACGTCCATCCCGACGGGCTGACCGTCGACGCCGAGGGCGCAGTCTGGGTGGCGCTGCACGGCGCCGGGCAGGTGCACCGCTACACGGCCGACGGCGCCCTGGACACCGTCGTGGAGGTCGGCGCGCGCCAGACGACCGCGTGCTGCCTGGGCGGGGAGGACCTGCGCACCCTCTACGTCACCACGTCCCGGGAGAACCTCGCCCCGGACGAGGACCCCGTCGCGGGCTCCCTGTTCGCGGTCCGGGTCGACGTTCCCGGCCTGCCCGTCCTGCCCTTCGCGGGCTGAGCGCGGTGCGGAACCCCAGGCGCACCGCCGGACTGCTGTGGCTGCTCGTGCTCGTGTGGGCCGTCGCCCTCGTGGGCTCCCTGCTCAGCGGGGGCACCTCCTCGGCGCTCTCCTTCGCCGTGCTCGGGGTGCTGTGCGCCGCCGGGGCGGTGTTCTTCGGCGCCCGGGCCCGCCGCTGACGGGCTCGACCCGCACACGGCGGGAGGCCCGGGTCTACCATCGTCAGCGAGGAGGCACCCATGACCGAGACCCCCCGGGCGGCCCCGGACGTCGTCACCGGCTCGATCCGCCTGCTCGCGGAGCAGGGCTGGGACGCCACGACCGTGGACCGGCTCGCGCTCGCCGCTGGCATCAGCCGGGCCACGTTCTTCCGCAAGTACGGGTCCAAGGAGGACATCGTCTTCGCGGACCACGCCGCGAACCTCGAGCGCCTCGAGCAGCAGCTGGCCCGGGCGGGGGAGGAGCCGGGCACCGATCCGGCCGTCGCCCTGCGGGACGGCGTGCTGCTGGTCTTCCGCCACCACCTCGACCACCGCGAGCGGGCGCTGGCCCGCAACGCCCTGCTCCGGCAGGTCCCGCAGCTGCGGGACCGGGAGCTCATCACGTCCCACCGCTACGAGCGGGTCCTGCGGCGCTACCTGCGCTCCGCGCTGCCCGACTCACCGGGGCGGAGCACGCTGGCCACGGCGCTGTCCGCCGCCGCGGTGGCGGTGCACAACGCCGCCCTGCGGGCCTGGCTGCGCGCACCCGACACCGACCCCTCGGCCGAGCTGGCCGGGCAGCTCGAGCGCCTCGCGCACACGCTCGTCTCCGGCTACGAGGACGGCGCGGCGCGGCCGGCCGCCGCGCCCGGGGCCCGCCCCGCCGTCGTCGTCACCGTCCTGGACCCCGGCGCGGACACGGAGGAGATCCTGGCGTCCGTGCGGGACGCCCTGCGCCGATGACTCAGGCCTCGTCGGCGAGGATCGCGTAGATCAGCTCGTCGCGCCACTCGCCCAGCTGGCGGTGGCTCTCGCGCAGGGTCGCCTCCAGGCGCATGCCGATGCGCTCGCAGACCTTGGCGGAGCTCACGTTGAGGGCGTCCAGGCTCGCGCAGACCCGGTGGGCGCCCAGCTCGGCGAACGCGAACTCGATCGCGGCGCGGGCCGCCTCGGAGGCGATGCCCCGGCCCGCGTGGTCGGGGTGGACCACCCAGCCGATCTCGACCTGCGCGGCCGCCGCGTCCGTGAGGGTCAGCACGATCTCGCCCACGAGCTCCCGCGAGCCCCGGGGGGAGACGGCGAAGCGGACGGAGTCGCCGTCCCGGCCCCACGGCCGCAGGCCGCTGTTCTCGGCCAGGGTGCGCTCGCACTCCTCGCGCGTGCGCGGGCCCCGCCACGCGTACTGCGCGTAGTCCTCGCGGCTCTGGTAGGAGTGCATGGGCTCGAGGTCCGCGCCGTCGAAGCGGCGGAACGCGAGGCGCTCGGTCTCTGGGGGCAGCACGTCGATCATCACCAGCCAGAATACGGCCTGAACGCCCCGGAACCGCACGCCGCACCACCACACTGAGACTCAATCCCTTGACCTGAGACTCGGTATCAGTCAGAGTGGTGACGATCACACCACTCGTCAGGAGTCCGCCCATGGCACCCGCCGCGCCCGCCCCGTCCTTCCCCTCCACCGTCGCGGTGGACGTCGAGCAGCTGGTCCTGCCCGGACGCTCCGCGCCCGTCGCCCTGGTGCGGCTGGACTCCACCCCGCCGGGCGGGCTGATCATCTGGGGCTCCGCGGCCCTGGAGCAGCTCCGGGACGTCCTGGGCTCGATCGACCAGTCGGCGGTCGAGGCCATCGTGGTCACCGGCAACGCCCGGTCCTTCGGCGCGGGGGCCAACCTCAAGGAGATCCGCCACGCCCAGCTCAGCGGCGTCTCCGACCGGTACGTGGGGCTCGGCCACGAGGCCTTCGGCGTCCTGGCCGACGCGAGCGTGCCCACCTTCTCCCTGCTCACGGGTCAGGCCCTGGGCGGCGGGCTCGAGCTCGCCCTGCACACGGACTACCGTGCGGCCCACCCGCGCACCGGCCCGCTCGGACTGCCGGAGTGCAGGCTCGGCTTCTTCCCCGGCTGGGGCGGCGTGCACCTGCTCCCGCACCTGATCGGCCCGGCCGCGGCGCTGCGCGTCATCGTGTTCGACTCCCTGCGGGGCCGGAACACAAAGGCGGCGGAGGCCCTCGAGCTCGGCCTCGTGGACGTGGTGCTCGACGCCGCCCCGGGGACCGGGGAGTGGGACACCGCCTGGCAGCGGTGGGTGGCCGGCACGCTCGACGCGCTCGACGCGGGGGAGACCCGCCGCCGCGCGGGCACGCCCGGCGGCACCGGGGAGCAGGAGTGGCAGGACGCCGTGGACCAGGCCCGGGACCGCGCCGAGCGCACCTGGCACGGCGCCGCGCCGGCACCGCTCGTGGCGATCGACCTCGTGGCCGACGCCCGGACGGAGTCCCGCACCGAGAACGGGACGAAGGCCGTGGCCGCCTTCGCCGAGCTGGTCCGCGGGGACGTGGCCAAGGCCTCCCTCTACGCGTTCGAGCTCGTCTCGGCCCGCTCCCGGCAGGCCGCGGACGTGCCCGCCGCCGAGCCCGTGCCCCTGCGCAAGGCCGCCGTGATCGGCGCCGGCCTGATGGCCGGCCAGCTCGCCTCCCTCATCGCGAGCGGCGCCCGGATCCCCGTGGTCATGACCGACCTCGACGACGAGCGGCTCGCCGCCGGCGTGGCCCGGACCCGGGAGCGCTTCGCCGCGCAGGCGGCCAGGGGCCGGATCAGCGCGGAGCAGGCCGAGCAGCTCGGCGCCCTCGTCACGGGGGCGAGCGGGCCGGAGGACCTCGCCGACGCGGACTTCGTGATCGAGGCCGTCTTCGAGGACCTCGACGTGAAGAAGAAGGTGTTCGCCCAGTGGGAGGAGGTCGTGCGCCCGGACGCGATCCTCGCGACCAACACGAGCTCCCTGTCCGTCACCGCCATGGCGGAGGGCCTCCGGCACCCCGAACGGGTGGTCGGCTTCCACGTCTTCAACCCCGTGGAGGTCACCCCGCTCCTCGAGATCGTCGCCGGGCGGCGGACCGGCGACGCGGCCCTCGCGACCGCCTTCGAGCTCGCCGCGGCGCTGCGCCGCACGGCGGTGCGCGTCCAGGACGCCCCCGGCTTCGTGGTCAACCGGGTGCTGACCCGGCTGTTCGACGTGATCGTCCAGGCGATCGATGCGGGCACGGACGTGGCGGCCGCCGACCACGCCCCCGATCCGATGGGCCTGCCCATGACCCCGCTGCGGCTGCTCGACTTCGTGGGCCCGGCCGTGCTGCACCACGTGGACGAGACCATGCACCGGGCCTACCCCGAGCGCTTCGCGCGGTCCCCATGGATGGACGCGGTGGTCGGGGCGGGCCTCACCCACGTGCTGCCCACCGAGCAGGCCCCGGGGACGGGCGCGGACGGCTACCTCGCCGCCGACGCCGCCCGGCTGCTCGAGCGGACCCGGGCGGAGCACCCCGCCGACGCTCCCGTCCCGGCGGAGGAGCTGCTCGTGCGGGTGCAGGACGCCCTGGCCGAGGAGATCGGCGCGATGCTGGCCGAGGGCGTCGTCGCCGGGCCCGAGGACGTGGACCTGTGCATGGTCCTCGGCGCCAACTACCCCTTCCACCTGGGCGGGATCACCCCGTACCTCGACCGCACGGGCGCCTCCGAGCGCGTCCTCGGCCGCCGCTTCCACCAGGACTGACCTTGTCCCCGACCTCCCACCAGCCCACAGAACGAAGGACCCAGCCATGACCGCCACCCCCGAGACCGGCGCGACCCTGTTCCCCGCCGGCACCGTGGAGCCCGACTACGTCCTCGACAAGGCCCTCGACACCGACGCCGCCGGCGCGTTCGACGCGGTCTCCGACACCGACCGGGGGCACTGGATGCGCGCCCGCCGGTTCGTCCAGGAGGACCTGCTGCCCGTCATCGGCGAGCACTGGGACCGCTCGGAGTACTCCCTCGACCTCGTCCGCCGGCTCGGGGAGCTCGACCTGCTGCGCGACGGCGTGGCCGTCGACGGCTACGAGCAGATGTCCAAGACCGCCGCGGGCCTGATCAGCATGGAGCTCTCCCGCGGCGACGGGTCCATCGCGACCGTCTCCGGCGTCCAGGGCGGGCTCGCGATGCGCTCGATCGCCATGTGCGGCTCCGAGGAGCAGCGGCAGCGCTGGCTGCCGCGGATGGCCACGGGCGAGCTCCTCGGCGCGTTCGCCCTCACGGAGCCCACCCACGGCTCCGACTCCGTCAGCCTCGAGACCCGTGCCACCCCGGTGGACGGCGGCTGGGTGCTCAACGGGGAGAAGAAGTGGATCGGCAACGGCTCGATGGGCGGGATCACCGTGGTGTGGGCCCGCGCCGACGAGGACTGCCAGGTCAGGGGTTTCGTGGTCCCGCAGGAGAGCGAGGGCTACACCGGCACGACCATCCGTGGAAAGCTCGCCCTCCGGGCCATCCACCAGGCGCACCTCCGGTTCGAGAACGTCTTCGTGCCCGAGGAGAACGCGCTGCCGGCGGCACGGTCCTTCAGGAACACCGCCGATGTCCTGTTCGCCACCCGCATCAGCGTGGCGTGGGGCGCGGTGGGGCACGCCCAGGCCTGCTACGAGACCGCCGTGCAGTACGCGGCCCAGCGCGTGCAGTTCGGCCGCCCGCTGGCCGCATCGCAGATCGTGCAGGAGCGGCTGGCCCGGATGCTGAGCGAGCTCACCCAGATCCAGCTCCTCGTGGCACGGATGACCGAGCGGGAGGAGGCCGGCCGGCTCACCGCCGAGCAGGCGTCGCTAGCGAAGTACACCTCCACGCGCACGGCCCGCTCGATCGCGGCCAACGCCCGGGACCTCCTGGGCGGCAACGGCATCCTCATCGAGAACCGCGTGGCCCGCCACTTCGCGGACATCGAGGCGCTGCACACCTACGAGGGCACCGAGACCGTGCAGGCCCTGATCATCGGACGCGGGATCACCGGCATCTCCGCGTTCGCCTGAGCTCGTCCGGGTCCACATGACGACGGCGCCCCGGCCATGCAGGCCGGGGCGCCGTCGTGCTCGGTCCGGCCGGGCTCAGAGGTCGGCGCCGCCGTGGAACGAGTCGTTGCTCGGGTCGATCTCGTCCTCGAACGCGGGGTCCTCGGGGACGTCGAGGTCCGCGATCGCCTCGCCCATGCGGGGCTCCTCGGGCGGGACCTGCTCCTCGCCCGCCTCGTAGCGGGCCTCCGCCGTCTCGTCCCGGAGCTCCTGCTCCGAGGGGACCTCCGGGTGCTCGGGGTCCACGCGCTCGTCCTGCGCGCCGGCCTCGGCGCCCTCGATCAGCGGATCCTCGCGCCAGTGCTCGGGGTCGACCTCGGCGGCGCCCTCGTAGGTGTCGGGGGTCTCCGGCAGCTCTTCCGGTGAGGTGCTCATCTGCTGTCCTTTCGGGTCGTGGCATCGATGTGCCATCAGCCTACGCACTGCCGTCCCCGCCGCTCCGGCCCCCGGTCCTCCGGGGTTTTGACGGTCCTGCGGGGCGTGTGTAATGTATTCCGAGTCGCCGCAAGGGACGCGAGAGATCGCCCCGGACGGCAACGCCGAATCCGGCGGACCGAACCCCCTCGAACCATCAAGCCGATCACCGCTGCGCGGTGGCCGACAGCTTGTGGGCCGGGACCGGGTCGGGTACGCTGGTGGAGCTGTTTCGGGCAGCAGCGAGAAATCGTTGCGGCCCACGGCGTCGAATCCGGCAGATCCAGGAATTCTCCTCCCGAAGGACTTTTACGCCGCTGAGCGACGGAAAAGCGATTTGGGAATGCGGAGAAGATCGGGATAAGCTGAGGAGGTCGCCGCGGGGAGAGCGAGAGATCGCGAGAACCGAGCGAAAAAGAATTCCAACACGGTTTCCGGGTGTGGTGCCTGGTTGCTGGTCTGTTGTTTGAGAACTCAATAGTGTGCCATGTTTGTTGATACCGGATGTTTTATTCGGTTGATTGGTT